>JAFZFM010000083.1 GCA_017555865.1 Bacteroidaceae bacterium | reverse complement strand
CTTGCCCTTGCTGTTTTTCATTGTGACGGTAGCGGTGTACTCTACTCCTTTCTGTGGGGTGAGGGTGAATGTGCCTTTGCCCTGGTGCTGTGGGGTTGTGGTTAGCAACCGCTTGCCGTCGGCAAGGATGGTTATCTCGCTGTCGCCGCCGATGCCGTCAATCCCGTGCAGTTCGTATGCCACAGTGCTCTTGAGGCCCTTGACAAGGTGTCCGCCTTCGGGGTAGAACGTGAGGGTGCACTCGGGGGGTACCGGGTCGACCCAGTCATTCTTTGTCCTGAAGCTGCGGGGCCTGTCGAGCATGTTGCGGAACTCCCAGTCGGCATTGTTGAGCTTGTCATAGACGGGGAATACACGGCTGAAGATGGCTTCGTCGCCCCAATTGAGCATATAACGGGTGTAGGCACGCACCTCGAAGAAGCCAGAGAGATATGCAGGGTCAAGGTATATCTCGCCAAAGCAGGTGCCGTCATCGGCTATCTTGTACTTTTCGGTCTTTACCACATAGCCCTCGGGTGCCAAAAGCTCCACATAGAGCACGCGGCTGTGGTTGGTGATGCGGTCGTCGCCGTGGCTGGTAACGAAGGCCTTGAACCAGATTGTCTCGCCAAGGTAGTATGTGGTGTTGTCGAAGTGCAGGTACACGCGCTCCTGCGGCAGGGCACGACCTACAAGCAGTGCACGCATGGCGGCGCTGTCGGTTGGTGTCTGGGCATTAAGCGCAACCACTCCCAAAAGAGCTATAATAATGGATAGGACTTTTCTCATGATAACCGTTCAATTTGTTGACAAGAGCAGGCTTGTCGAGTTGTATATTTAAATCGTTAGAATTTTATACAAATATTATCTAAGATTTTAAAATTTACAAATATTCAAGCGAATTGTGAATGTTTGTTAAAATAAATTAACCTCTATTTTTAGTAATTAACAAGTGGATGTTTGTAAATGGCATATGCGGTTAATACTCATACCTACCGATAGCGCCATTAGTGAGTGCGCTATCAGCAGATATTTCAGTTTTAAAAGATAGAAGCTCTTTTTTTCGTCACGGTGGATTTGCAATCCACCGTTTCTGAGTATCAGGGTCTGTGACCCGAAATGATGATGAGGATTATAAATCCTCGCCTCAAACACCCTTGGATTGCAAATCCAAGGGGACAAAACAGGGTCAATGACAATAAAATTGTGTTGCAAAGTTGCAAAGTTCACCATTTACCAAAACTTATCCACTACCCGATAGTGTAGTTTTGGATTATTATTTTTAAATTCGCATCAACAGACTACAGTGAGTGAATTATGAAAGAGGAACTGCTACGTTTTTTCAGGCCAATCAATCCCGACCTTAACATTGAAGAGAGTGATTATGTACAATTGCAAGTGTGTGTTTCAATGGCAGAGGCTATGGCACGCAGTACCAACAGTAGCCTGTATATAATCGATTATAACCGTAAAGGTTTCCTGTATGTCTCTCCCAATCCTCTGTTCCTGTGCGGGTATTCAGCCGAGGAGGTCAGGAAAAAAGGGTATGCCTTTTATATGGAAGTGGTTCCCGAGGATGAGATTCAGATGCTGTATGAAATCAATGAAGCCGGTTTCGGATTCTATGACAAACAGCCCAAGGAAAAGAAACTTGATATGGCAATAGAGTATGATTTCCACATCAAGGCCTCGGACAATCATACTCACCTTATTCATCACAAGCTTACTCCGATACTGCTGAACAGCAACGGTGATATGTGGCTGGCCCTTTGTACAGTCTCGTTGTCGCCTAAGACAACTGTCGGCAATGTCATCATAACGTGCAAGAACAGCACGACACATTTCAGTTACTCCTTTGAAGGGAAACGGTGGAAAGAGGAACCGAACACTACATTGACAGATAGGGAAAAGGATATCCTGCAACTCTCGGTCAAAGGGTTGTCCAATACGGAGATTTCCGAGGCGCTATACGTGGATATCAACACTGTAAAGTTCCACAAGAAAAACCTCTTTTGCAAGCTACAGGCAGAAAACATCACTGAAGCCATCGGCATCGCAACCAATATGAGGTTGATTTAGGAAAGTGATATAGAACTTGGGCAGGGGAATTACCGGCGGATGTTCCTTTATGTACTGTTCTATCTTCTGTTTTCCCTTGACTGCCTTTTCTTGGCTCATGGGTTCCTGTGGCCTGCAATCCTTGGCGTAGGTGATATTCCAGAAAGCCATATATAAGATAACGTATCGCTCGACCGTATCCTCGAATGTTTCATTCTCCCTATGAAGCGAGGCAAGGGAAAATCCCGGGGGCTGTTCCGAGACTCCGATTACTGCCCATGACAGGGTGGCGTATTCAATGACTGTGTGCTGCATGTCCTATTATATGTTTACAGCGCAAAGTTCGTGGATTGTTTCCACATTTCAACTACCCGATAGTATAGTAAAAGGGTGTTTGGGGGCTACATTTCATTGAGCAATAATATAACGTGAATTCGATATAAGAAATCGTACTGATATTTATTGCTTTTTGTCATCTCGAACGTATGTGAGAGATCTCTTTTCTCACAATATTTTGAGATTCCTCGTCGCTACGCTCTGTCGGAATGACAAATTCACGGTTTGATGAGTTTAT
>JAFZFM010000082.1 GCA_017555865.1 Bacteroidaceae bacterium | reverse complement strand
CTGTCATATCGACCGCATGGGAGATATCTCGATTTTGCGAGGACAGAGATCCCTCACTGCGTATCGGGATGACATTACTGGGCCAACTATCTTCTTAACTCCTTTCCACCGCGAAGATAAATGATTTTAACGTAGTTTTTGACACTTGAACAGCCCAAACATTCCTATCTTACACAATTTGCTTAAAATATAAGATTTGTAAGATGAAATATAAGACGCAATTACAAAGTGTATGGATTGTATGGCATAATTTTGTGCTGTGAGGTTGTAACAATTGGGCAACCCATCCGTCCTATAGGTATAAGTGTGATAAACCGAAAAATATGAAACCGACAAAACACCTACTTTTTTTAGCGATGCTGTTTGCAGTGTCATCTGTTGAGATAGTGTGTGCGCAAAACACTGATAAAACGCTTGTTTGTGGCGACATAAAAGACATAGCCACCCACCGCCGTATTGAGGGCGCGACCATCGGGGTCCTGCGTATGGACAGTACTCTTATAGCAAAAAGTGTCACAAGACCCGAAAACAATCTGCCGAACATTGATGGTGTGCCTATGAATGGTTGGGTAATGATTAAAGAAAGGATAAGGGACGAGCGTGTATTGCTGAAAGTGTCACACCCCGAATACGCAACAGAATATTCTGAATTCAAACTTATTGGCAGCCGTAAGTGGATTTTCAACTTTGGTAGCATACTGCTTTTTCGCGACAATTTTCAGTTGGACGAGGTTACTGTTTCGGCGACCAAGGTACGAATGGTAATGGGTAAGGATACTATCACATACAATGCTTCTGAATTCCAGTTGGCACAGGGCAGTATGCTCGATGGTCTGATACGCCAGTTGCCGGGTGTTATGCTCGACGGTGACCGCATCACAGTAAACGGGCGTTTTGTCAGCAGTCTGCTTGTGAATGGCGAGGATTTTTTCAAAGGCGACCCGAGTGTGGCACTTCAGAACCTTCCGGCTTATATGGTAAATAAGGTAAAGGTATATGAACGCACACCCGACCACGCTTATATAACAGGTGTAGATTCATTGAAAGAGTATCCTACAGTTATGGATGTACGGCTCAAACGCGAATATGCAACCGGTTGGGTAGCCAATGCCGAGGCTGCATACGGCACGGATAACCGCTATTTGGGACGTGTGTTCGGATTGCGTTTTTCCGATGTGTCACGCTTGGCACTGTTCGGCAATTTCAATAACACAAATGATACCCGTTCCCCCGGAAGTTCGGGAAACTGGAATCCCGAGTGGCAGGCATCGGGGTTGACGAATATGCAGTATGGCGGTGCCGAACTGTTGTTAAAGGACCTTGATGAAGAGTGGAAACTGACAAGCAATGTTAAACTGATACACGAGGATATAGACAATTTGTCAATTGGGGCAGGCAGTTACTTCCTTGGAGCAGACAATGTTTATATGCGTAACAGGAACAGTAACCGCACCGACCGCCTCAAGGTTATCAGTAATAATAACTTCAAGTTGAGAAAGAGCACTTGGTATGCTACCGTCAGTCCGTCGGTACAATATAGTGATGGCAGTAACCGCATAGAACAGTTAGCAGCCTCGTTCTCGACTAATACTGTCGATAGCTATCGTGGTGCAACTATTGATACCCTTTTTGCGGGCATTGGCAGCAAGCAATTGGAGGAGTCATTGATAAACCGTGTCGCCAATACAGGAGAGGGTTGGAACAAGAGCATTTCGGCTACTCTCAATGCAAACGCAGTGATAGATATACCCACACACCGGATTTCGTGGATATAAATCTTAGTGGTAGCTTTGACAAAGCCAACGGTGAGAATTACTCGCACATCGACCTGCGCCACGGCAAGAACACAGCAGGTAGTGATATGTTCCAGAATCGCTACAATCCATCATCGTCACTGAACTACAAGTATGAAGCATCGGCAATGTATAATTATTCCAATGCCAAACAGAACCCGTTGCGTGTAATAGCTTTGTACAGCTATAGCAAGCATTACTCTTCGGGAAATTACAAGCAATATCGCCTCGACCGTTTTTCGGAGTGGAGTGGCGATACATATCCACTTGGTGCCTTGCCTTCGACTACCGACTCCCTGCAACAGTGTCTTGACTATCAGAACAGCTACCGTTCTATTGCCACCAGCGACATTCATAAAGTAGATATAAAGGTGATTAAGCATTTCACACTCTTGGGCAAACAAATGAATATCTGCTTGCAGCCGGTACTTCGCGTGCAAACAGACAAATTGGATTATACGCGAGGGGAGGTGGATACCACTACAATGCGCAGTACAATTGTTCTTGAGCCATACGTGCGTTTGGGATTCGATGATTTCGGACTATCTTATCATATGAGCTACAGCGAACCGTCGCTTGTGCGTATGCTTGATATTGTAGATGACAACAATCCGCTTGTTGTACGTTACGGCAATCCCAACCTGAAACGGACACTCCGACACAGTGTGAATCTCGATCGCTCATGGTGGAAAAGAGAAATCTCACGTGATATACGTTTGATTGCACGATACAATTTTATTGAGAATGCTGTTGCCGAGGCTATGGTGTATGATCCACAGACCGGTATCCGCACCTATCGCCCCGAGAATATCGACGGTAACTGGGATGCAGGTGCAGCGTTCCACTTTACACAAGCACTTGATAAGGAGCAACGCTTTTTCCTGACAACCAAAACCGATGCTTCGTTTGCAAACAGTGTCGATTATTTGTCACTGGCAGATGCCGTAGAAAGCACACGCAGCGAGGTTCGTAACCTTGTATTGACTGAGAATCTTGCTCTTAATTACAAATGGAAGAGTTATAGCATTGGACTGCGTGCTGATGTGCGTTATACCAATGCAACAAGTCCGCGAACAGACTTTACCACAATAAATGTGGCCGATTTCAATTATGGAGTAAACGCACAGCTCAACCTGCCGTGGAATTTCTCGTTCAGTACCGACCTTACTATGTACAGCCGACGTGGTTATGAAGACCGCACAATGAACAGCAATGATTTAGTTTGGAATGCCCGACTTACGAATGCCTCACTCCTGCATGGTAATCTTATATTCACACTCGATGGCTTTGATATTTTGGGACAGCTCTCCACTGTACGTCGTACCCTCAATGCCCAAGGCCGCACCGAGACTTGGTACAACACCGTACCACGCTATGCTATGCTGCACATTGTTTATCGTTTAAATATTGAACCGAAGAAAAGAAAATAAGTCAGTGCTCATTATAACTAATAGGCAACTCATTCGTCTTATAGGTATAAATGTGATAAAACCAAGCAATATGAAACCGACAAAACTTTTATTCGCCATAACTATGGCATTTGCCACCGTATGTGGCTTTGCACAGGAGATTGTGAAAAAGGATGCAACCTTTGAAGATTATCTCCCTTTGTTTAACGAAGCAGGATATAATGTGTTTAGCTACGATATATCCTCGCTAAAAGATGTTGCTTCCTTGGCAACTTTAACCGTGCTCGAGTATGTAAAAGGTGAAGAGGTCGAAAGCAAATATGCTAACGAGGCTCTTATATCTACCTTGCTCAAAATAAGTGAATTTGACGAGGATGCACAGCGCAGAATAAAAGAGAAAGGGAGTGCCTACGACGAAGAGAATGATATTTATCGCTTGGCGACCAAACTCAATATATCATTCACACCTCTTTTTAATGACTCTATCCAACAGGTGAGTTTTGAGCTGACCGGAACAGAAAGTATCGGTTACTTTTCGTCGTGGATGATTTTGCGCGACAACCGTGTAGATAAATCTCACCGTAGGCTCAACTATTATCTGCGTCCGTTCAAATTGGAAAAATTTGAAAAAGGAAAGTTTATTCCGCTTTTGATATATGGCTCTTCTTGGTGGGACGCCGATTGTGAGTGTTATCGTTTTTGTGGCGATAGTGAACTCTCGCCAGATATGACAAGTGAGCTGTTGAAAGATTCTCCGCATTATTTTATCATAGGAGTAAAATTTGAATAAACGATATGAAAAAACTATTCTTAACATTAATTGTTGCATTCACTATCGTATGTGGCTTTGCACAGGATGGCGACCTTGTAAATTCAGGGTTCTATGAGATTAAGGGCAAAGTAAAGAATGTGCCCGACGGTACGGTGCTGTGTATGATGAGATTCAATACCGACTATGGCGTTGTTGTCGGCAACGATACAATCTCTAATGGTGAGTTCTACTTCAAGCTGGTTGCCGAGAGTGATGATTGTGAAAAACTGGCTTTGGGAGGTTTTATGAACGATGGCTTTTCAATGCTGGTGACACCTTTGTGGGCTTCGGCCGGTGATTGTGTCCTTGTGGAGGGTGAAGACAAACTGATGTATACCTGGAAAGTTACAGGTCCTGCATCGGAGAATACGGTTTGGGGAAGATACATCAAGAAATCATTTGAGGAGTGGAAATGTTATGAGTCTCTCTCGGCCGAAGCGAGAAACTTGAGTGCAAAGGGGAATACGGATGAGAGGGCGGTTGAGTGTATACAACGGATTAATGGCGAACTCGACTCCTTGAAACTGCGTATATGTGCAAATGATTTGTCAATAATGAAACAGACCGTTGTTGATGACATATGGATGGATAGGTTCTATTTTGCGACACTCTGCATGCAAAATATCAAGGATTTCACGTATACCGATGAGTTGAGACAGCTGTATGGTGGCCTGACGACAGATCAACGCAGTCATTATCTTGCCAAAAAGGCCTATGTTAATCTCTATCCTCAAGAGCAGGCACAGAGCGGCAAGAAGGCCATTGATGGCGAGATGATTGACCTTGATGGGAAGAAGCATACCCTTGCCGAACTGAAAGGCAAATATATTCTGCTCGATTTTTGGGCCAACGGCTGCGGCCCCTGCGTGAAAGCACTTCCGGAACTTGCCGTAGTTGCCAGGATGTACAAGGACAAGCTATGTGTAGTGAGTGTAAACCTTGAGTCGGAAGAGGTATGGCGCGAGGCGCTTAAAGAACATCCCGTTTCTTGGTACAACTGGAATGACGGCTATAACGGCAGTGCTCTCTATGCACGTTACCGTAGCGACAGAGACGGTATACCGCTTTTTGTCCTTATCTCTCCCGACGGATATATTTTAGAGCAATGGTGTGGCTATGGCGAAGGAGTCATTCTGGAACATCTGAGCGGCACTGTGGAATAATTGTAAGTAAAACCTGAAATCTGGCATACAATGAAAAAAACATTACTGACATTATTATTTGCATTTGCCACCGTATGTGGCTTTGCACAGGAGAGCATAACGGTGGAATATCCCTACTACGAGACTATCAATACCCGAATCTTTGATATTTCAAAGGTAATTGCCGATAAGGAAGCTACTGTTCTTGAGGTCTATTTTTATGCAGTAGAGAATATAACCGTTGATGCGGATGCCGTGCTTGTCGGTAACACGACAGGCAAGCGTTATAAGCTATTGCGTAGCGAGGGCGTTGAGATTGGGCAGGCGACAAATCTGCCTGAAAGTGGCTTTATGAAAGGAGTTCTCCATTTTGAGCCATTGGACAAGGAAGACCTCTCTTTTGATTTCGACGGTGGCAAGAGCGGTTGGAACCTGAAAGGCGTATCATTGAAAGAATACAGCCTGAAAGAGGTAATCGGTAAAGACAAGAAATGGGGCAAGGTGACACAATCGCCCTTTATTGGTAATTACGTACATGACAGCATAAGGGTGGAGTGTGAAATTAGAAACAGCAACGATCCTGTTGTTCTCTTCAATCCATTTGGTT
>JAFZFM010000081.1 GCA_017555865.1 Bacteroidaceae bacterium | reverse complement strand
ACTAAACTCCTGTTTCCAAAACCTTCGTGCGCCTTGCACTATATATAATACAGACCGGAAATCAACTGATTTCCGGTCTGTATTATATTAATCTACCATGACTCCTTTGGCTCTGAACTCCGATAGGGAGTATCCTGTATGGCGTTTGAAGTAGCGGTTAAGGTAGCTCTGGTCGGGAAAATGGAATTCGTTTACAAGTTCTTGAAAATTCTTGTGACTGTACATGAGCGAAACCTGTAACTCAATTATTGTATAGTGGTCTATGATTTCCTTGGCGTTCTGTCCGCCGGCACGTTGGCATATTGTATTCAGGTGTCGTGTCGATATCTTTAGATTGTCGGCATAGAACTGTACCGAGCGGTCGTCGCGGAAGTGTTTTGCCAGCATTGTGCGGAATTCGTAGAAGAGTTTGTCCTTGCTTTCACCTATATTTTCCTTCAATGGGCGTGTGGTTTCTTTACATATTCGTTGCACGTAGAGTAGCAGTGAGGTTACTGCAAGAACTATGTTCTGACGGCAATATTCGGTGTTTGTGCTGTTTGCGGCTTCGGTGTCAAGAATGTCTATTTGACGGAATATGTTGTTGATGAACTCCTTTTCGAGTTCGCTGTTACCACCTTGGTGTGTGCGACATTCGATAGCCTGCATTGCCTCGGAACTTATGGAACTGCGTGCTGCAAGCCATATGTGTTTTGACAGACCCAGCAGACGTGATGAGAAGTCACTTGTAATATCAAGCAGCAGTATGTTCGAGCCCATGGGGCATATGATGATTTGTCCCGGTGTAAAACGGTATTTGTGTCCATCAATGGTGAACAGTGCTTCGCCGCTTACACAGTAGAATATAGATGTGTGTTGCAGTTGGTAGACATACTGAACGAATTGCTGCAGGGACGACTGTGTGGTTGCAAAGCCCTGTTGCGGCAGTTTTTTCAGGTAGATATTGTTCATTTTGACTATGTTTTATTGATTGTGTTTTGTTCTGTTTTTTTATTCACAATCGTTAATGTGTGCAAAAATAGTCAAAAAAATCAATTGCCAAAGCACAAAAGGACTAAAAACGGTGAAAAGTGAAACTTTTTGCTCTTTAGCCCAATGTGTGTTCGAGCAGAACTTTTACTCCAATGCCAACCAGAATTATGCCGCCGAGCAACTCTGCCTTCAGGCGCTTGGCAATTCCTTTTCCAAACCGCAGACCTATGGCGAGTCCGGCTATTGACATTATGAATGATACAATTCCTATTATAGACAACGGATAGGCAAGTGTCATGATATCCTTGTATCCCATGCACGAGAATGATATACCCACTGCAAGTGCGTCAATGCTTGTGGCTATTGCCAGAGTGAATATCACTTTGTAGCGGCGTGGGTTGAAACGGCGCTGCTCCTCCTCTTTGAACGATTCAAGAATCATTTTGCCGCCAAGAATGGCAAGAATGGCAAATGCTATCCAGTGGTCGACACTCTCTATCACACTACTGAAATGCTCTGTTCCCCACCAGCCAATCAATGGATTGAGAGCCTGGAATAGACCAAAAGCCAGAGCCATGGTAATCATTGGACGCAACACAATGTGCTTGAAGATTATTCCGCTTGCTATAGATACTGCAAAGCAGTCCATAGCAAGTGCAAGCGCCATAAGCCATATTTCAATTTCAGCCATAGTGGTAGTTTTCTGTTGCGCAAAGATAATGCAATAATTGCAATATTCTCTCCTCGATTACCAAAAAGAGTTAAACCTGTTGCAGAAACAAAAAAATGCAACTACCTTTGTGGTTGAAATACAAACCTGGGGCTATCTGGATTTGACAGCGGGTAGAAAAGGTATGTAAGCACGCAGTGCCTTGCCGGTTCGCACTATAATCTGAGTTGGCAAAAATTTATCTGGCAACAATAACTATGCTCTTGCTGCTTAATCGAAGTATAGTAGATTAGCTTAATCCCTGCACCAGGTGCGGGGACGAGACATCACCCGGACGCTGTTGTTCCGAAGCAATCCGATATGGTGGTGCAGGCAAATCGGGACTAACCATTGCAGGCCTCAATGCAATGGCGACATTTTAGAGGATAAGGCGCAGGTTGGCGGTCGCGGTCTTGCCTACGCACGAAAATCCTACCGATGACTAAGCGTGTAGAAAGCATATTGTTTCCCTGTTTGGACGAGGGTTCGACTCCCTCTAGCTCCACCAAAGAGAAATCGCATGATTTCTCTTTTTTTGTGCATTGCAGTAACCATAAATGGCGATAAATACCGGAGTTTGCTTTGATTTTTTCGGCCGATTATATATTTTCGCGTTATCAAATAATGAAAAATACAAAAACCATTGATATGAAAAGATTCTCTATGTTTATGGCGCTGTTCGTAATGGTGCTTATGTCGTGTGTTGCAAAGGTAAAGGTCTATAACGCTTCGGATTACGGAATTGTTCCCGGAACCGGTAAGGACATGACAAAGGCTGTGGCTGCTGCCATTGCGCAAATAAAATATGAGCGTGATGGAAAACCCGCAGTGTTGCGTTTCGAAAGTGGTGAATACGATTTCTACCCGCAGGAGGCTAATGTGCGCGAGTTGTACATAAGCAATCACGACCAGGACAATCCAAAACTTGTAGCTGTGGTTATTGAGGACATGGAGAACTTTACATTGGATGGTGGCGGTGCTTCGTTCTATATGAACGGCCGTATGTTGCCTGTCGCTATTCTTGATTGCGAGGATTGTAGTGTGAAGAACCTGTCAATCGATACCCGTGTGCCACAGATTACACAGGTGAAGGTTCTTGAAAATGACGCTGCTGCAGGTATCATAACATACGAGGTTGCACCTTATGTACAGTACAGGATTGAGAATGGCAATCTTGTTGTGGGTGGCAGCAACTGGCAGTTCACTCCATCGTGGGGTATTGCATTCGAGGGCGATACAAAGCGCGTGGTATATACAACAAGTGATATTGGTGTCGGTGCGCGAGGTATAGAGGAGGTTTCTCCAAGAGTAATCCGTGCTCCATGGAAGGACACTCGCCTGGTACCGGGTACTGTAATTGCAATGCGTTCATACCAGCGTCCTACTCCTGGCATATTCCTCTATGACAATGAGAATACTTTGCTCGAGAATGTAACCGTACATTATGCCGAGGGTATGGGACTTCTTGCACAGATATGTGAGGACATAACTCTTAAAGGATTCAATGTCGCATTGCGTGAGGGTAGTGGCCGTTACTTTACTACACAGGCCGACGCAACTCACTTCTCGGGTTGCAAGGGCAAGATTGTGTCTGTAGGTGGTCTGTACGAGGGTATGATGGACGATGCCATCAATGTTCATGGTACATATCTGCGTATTGTCAAGCGTATTAACGACCATACAATCGTAGGACGTTACATGCACTCTCAGGCCTATGGTTTCTACTGGGGCGGTGACGACGATAAGGTGCAGTTCGTCAACTCAAAGACAATGGAGCTGACAGGCTCAAACAAGATTGTAGACATCAGACCATACGATAAGGCCCAGCTTGATGGTGCAAAGGAGTTTGTCATTACTCTGAAGAAGCCTGTTGCAGCTGATATTGCAAATGGCGAATATGGTATAGAGAACCTTGAGTGGACACCAAGCGTATATTTTGCCGATAATGTGATACGTAACAACAGAGCGCGTGGTGCTTTGTTCAGCACACCCGAGAAGGTGGTTGTTGAGCGTAACTTCTTTGATCATACATCGGGTACAGCAATTCTGCTATGCGGCGATTGCAATGGCTGGTTCGAGACTGGTGCTTGCCGCAATGTCATTATCCGCAACAACCGTTTCGTGAATGCACTTACAAGTATGTTCCAGTTTACAAACGGTATAATCTCAATCTATCCCGAGATTCCCGACCTTGCTTCACAGCAGAAATATTTCCATGGTGGCAATGGCAAGGGTGTCGTTATTGAGGATAATCTCTTTGAAACATTCGATACCCCAATTGTATATGCAAAGTCAATTGATGGTCTTGTGTTCCGCAACAACAAGATAATCCAGAATAATGATTTCAAGCCTTTCCACTGGAACAAGCACCGCTTCCTGCTCGAGAAGGTTAAGAACTTCAGGATAAAGAACAACCACTTCTCTACCGGTTTCGATTATAATAAGGATGTGAAATTCAACTATTGATACACGGTTGACAATGTTCCATAAGTTTATCACCGCAGTTGCGGCAGATGAGCTGCCGGCTTGTCTGAACAATCCCTTCTACTACAGCCCTCACCCATTATGTGTGAGGGCTGTAGCCGAAATACGCGCCTCTTTGCTTTCCAATGCTGCTGTGGCTGCTGACGCGCAGAGTGGCAAGATGTTTGGTGTGCTTGTTGTTGTTGCCCCCGATGGTCAAGTCGGGTATCTGGCCGCATTCTCGGGATTGCTTGCCGGCAACAACATTGTGCCGGGTTTTGTTCCTCCTGTGTTTGACCTGCAGTCTCCCAATGGCTATTTCAAGCAGGAAGAGGAACGTATCTCTGCTATCAACAACAGGATAAAGGAGATAGAACAGGGTGACAGATATGTTGCTGCATATACTGTTGTCAAAACAATGCGCAGTGCAATGGAGAAGGAACTCTCTGCCATGCGCGAGGATATGCGTGTCTGCAAACGGCGCCGCAATGAATTGCGTGCAGCAGGTAATCTGTTGCCTGTTGATGAGGCTGCACTGGTTCGTGAGAGCCAATTCCAAAAGGCTGAACTTAAACGCATGACAGCAAAGTGGCAACAGAAAATTGCTGAGTGCGAAGCCAGTGTCATTCCATTGCAGGCCGAGGTCGATGGCTTGAAAAAAGAGAGAAAAAAACGTTCTGCAACCCTGCAGGAGTGGCTCTTTACAAGCTTTAAGGTGTTGAATGGGTTTGGCGAGGAGAGGGACTTGCTCTCAATTTTCAAGGAACACTGTGCCGCGTTGCCCCCTGCCGGTTCGGGTGAGTGTGCTGGGCCCAAGTTGTTGCAGTATGCATACCTCAATGGTTACAGACCACTCGCTATGGCCGAGTTCTGGGTTGGTGCTTCACCAAGCGGTGAGGTTCGTCGCGATGGCTGTTATTACGGTGCATGCAAAAGCAAGTGCGAACCAATATTGGGCTTTATGCTTCAAGGTACCGATGTTGAGGAAAACGCTCTTGAAAAGGGTGGCGATATCAGCAGTGTTAAAATAGTCTTTGAGGATGAACATATAGTTGTTGTCGACAAACCGTCCGGTGTGCTCTCTGTGCCGGGAATAATGGGCGGCACTTCTGTGCAGCAGTGGTTGCGCGAACGTTGTGACAGCAACGATGTGTATGTTGTGCATCGCCTTGATATGGCGACATCGGGGTTGCTTGTTGCTGCAAAATCAATGGAGGTTTACAAGGAACTGCAACGGCAGTTTGCCGGTCGCGAGGTGCGGAAACAGTACACTGCAATTCTCGATGGTGTGCCAGCGAATAGTGAGGGGGTTATTGAGTTGCCGCTTGCTGCCGATTATGATAACCGCCCGCGCCAAAAGGTCGACTATGCCAACGGCAAGTCTGCCGTAACACGTTATAAGGTAATTGAAACTGTTGAACGCAACGGGCGTTCATGCGCTGTCGTCTGCTTTGAACCCATTACAGGCCGCACGCATCAGTTGCGTGTCCATGCTGCTCACAAGAATGGTCTCGATTGCCCCATAGTTGGCGATGCCCTTTATGGTACATTGAACGAGAGGCTTATGCTCCATGCCTCGTGCATCTCGTTCGTGCATCCCGTATACAAAGAGCCTGTAACATTCGAAACCAAACTGTCTATTTAAAATTTTGCGTCTTATAGTGTTGTGTATCAATATTTTACCCCCCCCTATTCCGGCACGGAAAAAAACAACGCTCTTTAGTTGTTTGCTGTTGATAGTTTTATTTTATTTGCATAATATTAATATACGTTTGTAACTGAAATATAACATTAAACATAAAATCTATGAAATTGAAATCAATCCTTCTTTCGGCTTTGTCGGCCATGTTCATCAGCATGGGCGCGAGTGCGCAAAGCGACTACTATGTGAAGCATGGTGCCGATGTGAATGTAACGCACGCAACGCACTATCCCAAGGCGGTTGGTGTTGCAAATGTGCGTGGTGACCAACAGAAACTCAACAACATTGCTTCAGCTCCTCGATGTCAGGCATATTTCGACAAAACGAGCACTGTCTTTGAAGTGAAAAGTGGCGAGACCGTTACTCCGCTCATTGCAATCAACGGCAGTTGGATGCACGGCTATGTTTATGTCGATTGGAACAATAACAAGCAGTTTGATGTAAACATTACAGGTGACGGCCCATACGTTAAGGAAGATGGCAATGAACTCATGTGTTGGTCGCTATACGACAAGGGTGGCAATGGTAACTCTGGTTGGAACAGTGCCGGTCTTAATATTAGTGGCGATGTTTTGGCTCCGGGTTCATTCCGCGTGCCCGAAGGCCTTGAGGTCGGTTCTACCTATCGTATGAGATATTGTATTATGTGGAACAGCATTGACCCTACAGGTGCAAGCTATGCGAACTACATCTCAGACGGTGCATCTATCATTGATGTCACCTTGAAAATTTCGGGCGTTGCAAGCGGTGATGAACTGTATGAATACCCTGTAAATGAGTATACCGAGCCACGAGTAGGTACCACACCCGATGAGGCTGCATGGAATGCATTGCCCGACGGTCTCAACGCAGCATGGGCATCACGCGACGTTCACTATAAGTTGCACGATGTACCACAGGTAACCCAAAAGAATGCTGCCACAATCCATGCCTGGAAGGGTGAGCGAGCAAACATTCAAGCTGTCCTCTATAGCAAGGCAGACCAAGGAATTCTCTCACTGCGCATGACAGAATGGCAGAAGAATGGCAAGGCAACAGGAATCAATGCTGCCGAGGCACGCTTTGTCAACTATGTAATCACTGATGACTTTACCTCATGCGGCAACAACTCAATGACAATGCCTACATGGCTTGTTGCCGATGTCATTGACCAGGACAAACCACACGCTGTTCCCGCAATGGAGACACGCCCCGTGTGGTGTACCGTTGAGGTGCCACGCGACATCGAGGCCGGTGAATACACAACTGCGCTTGAGGTTGTCGATGAAAACGGTAATATTGTAAAGAGTCTTGCGCTTACCATCAATGTGAACTCTCACTCTTTGCCCACGGTGGCCGATCAAAAATTCCACCTCGATTTCTGGCAGCAACCATATGCTGTGAGCCGTTACTATGGCGTTGAGCGTTGGAGCGACGGGCACTTTGAGGCTCTGCGTCCCTATTTGCAGGCTCTTGGCCGTGCCGGTCAGCGTGTTGTAACAGCCATTCTCTTCTATGAGCCATGGGGTGAGCAGACACACGACCTCTTTGACCCAATGGTGCAGACAACAAAGAAAAGCGACGGCACATGGGAATATGACTATACCGTCTTTGATAAATATGTTGAATTGTGTGCAGAATATGGCATTACAAAGCAAATCAACTGCTTCAGTATGTTGCCATGGGATATGAGCTTCCGTTATTTCGATGAGGCTTCCGGCAGCTACAAGACACTCTCTACAACATACTCTTCGGCAGAGTACCGCGAATTGTGGACCAGCTTCCTCACTGCCTTCAAGGCCCACTTGCAGCAGAAAGGCTGGTTCGAGAAGACAGTCATCGCCGTCGATGAGCGTGGCGAGGCTGCAATGCTCAAGGCTTATGAGATTGCCAACGGGCTTGGTTTCAAGATGGCTTTGGCGGGCAACTATCACAGCTCGCTCTGCGATATCCTTCACGACAAGTGCGTGCAGCTTGGTCAGGAGCACTACTTTACAGCGGCACAGCTTGCCGACCGCAAGTCAAAGAACCGCATCACAACATTCTACACCAGTTGTGCAAACAGCGAACCCAACATATATACAAACTCATATCCTGCCGAGGCTGCCTATCTGCCAATCTACGCAGCAAAGATGAACCTCGACGGTTATCTGCACTGGTCTTGGATGAACTGGGACGAGGATCCTCTCACCGACAGCCGCTACCGCAAGTTCGGCTCTGGTGATACCTACTGCTACTATCCCGGCAACCGCTCAAGCGTCCGCTTCGAGCGTCTTATCGAGGGTATACACCAGTATGAGAAAATCCAGATTCTTCGCGAGGAGTATAGTGATAATCCAGATAAGCTCTATAAGCTCAACACTCTGCTGGGCCGTTTTGTAGGTTCTGTTGCAGGCGAAGACTGTGCAGCAATGGTTGATGATCTCGAGGCATTCCTCAATGGTCTTGAGGTCGAGATTCCGGAGCCTCCTACTATCGCAACGGGATACTATCATCTTATCAGCAAGGCTACTGCACGCAAGGAGCATCTTTACAACGATGCAACCCACACCGGTAACGGTAATCGTTTCACTCTACAGTCCGATACAAAAGTAACCACCAACAATGGTATGTGGCAAATCATTTCACTTGGTGGTGGCAAGATTAGCATCAAGAACGGAGACGGAAATCCAATTGTTGCAGGTGGCGCAAACGCTACTTTGATGGGTTCGTATAGCGAACTTGGTATTGCCAAGATACACGAGGCCGGCGGCATTACATACTATTACTTCGATGCTGCATTGAATTGTTCCAACAATAATTCAAGTTATATGGTAGGTGGCATAGAGCACCTGACCACATGGGCATCGGGTCCTGCAACGGCCGACGATAACCTGTGGCGTGTAGAGCCTGTTGACATGGAAGGAAAGAGCGTTTATGATGTCATTGTCGAAGGCAATGCCGACGTATACGTT
>JAFZFM010000080.1 GCA_017555865.1 Bacteroidaceae bacterium | reverse complement strand
TTGCGCAAGCTGGTCCACCATACCATAACTCAAATTCTTGCCATATGTATCCTCCTCGGTCATTGATATATAGAGACCTGCAAGAGCACTCTTGAAGCCGTTCTCGGTTGTAAAGAGCTCTTTTGCCGGCACATCGGTATTCGGTGTCACGTCCAGCCAATCGGAACATGAGGCAAAAGGCAATGTGCCCATTATGGCAACTATCGATATATAAATAATCTTTTTCATCATTCTGGTATATTAGGTTATCTGAACATAATTGACAATGACAAAGTGTATGAACGTGCAAACGGATAGTCAAGACCGCGCTCCATTCTGATGGGCGAGATACGTGCGATATCGTTTGTTGTAAAGTTCAGTACAAGAACATCAACATTCGAGTCGCGCAGGAATGCGAAGTTCTCACCTGTAAATCTGTAACCGACGTTCAATGTTGCAAATCTTATCTCGTTGTCATCCATTATAAAACGTGTACTTGCAGGAGTATTGGCACCTGTAGGGCTAAACTTCACATAACGGGTAACATCACCGGGAAGTTCCCATCGTCCCTGTCCGGCACGGCGGTCAAGGTTATACGCAACATTCTGGTTCTCAATTTTGTCGACAAGAGTCTGGTTATACACAACGCCACCATATTTATATGTAAAGCCTAGTGCACATGAAAATTCCTTCCAATTTATGCTTGTAGACACGGTACCGCTGATTTTGGGATTGGTATCTCCCACGGGAACCTTGTCATTGGCATCCCATACAAAGGTCTTTGTTCCATCGCGCTTCAAGTACACCTCTTTACCTGTCACCGGGTCTACACCCAAAGAACGCACAACATAGAGAGTTGTGGTAGACTCACCCTCGCGGTACTGCGGAAGCGGTGCATCGGCCGACTTCATCTGCTCCTCATTGACCTTCTTCAGATAATCGGAGAGCTTGCGGATCTTGTTCCTGTTGCTGTTGGCATTGGCGCTGACTGTCCAGAAAAACTGCTCGCGTAGATTCTGCGCAGCAATCACATTTACCGACATGTCGAAACCTCTGTTCTGCAATTCACCTGCATTCATGACCATAGTGGCAAAACCGGTAGAAGGAGCAAGGTCGTAGCTTGTCAAGAGTTCCTTGGTTATGTTGTTATAATAATTGAATGCAACATTCACACGGTTCTTCCAGAATCCAAAGTCGACAGACAAACTGGTATTGTGTGTCTTTGCCCAACCAAGTTCTGTATTGTTGAGACCACTCAACATGGCACCAAGCACCGGGAATGAAGAGTATGGGCGCATAGTGTTGGAGAAAGTGTAGTACTCGATGGCGTCGGAAGGACTGAAATTCTGTTCACCTGTAACACCATAGCTCGCACGGAACACCAGATTGGACAGATATCCCTGAAGCCATTTCTCGTTATGGGCATTCCATCGGCCACCCACCGACCAAAATGGTACAAAGTCGTGGTTGGCATAACGTGACGAAGCCTCACCACTCAAGTTAAAATCAACAGAGTAACGGTTATCGTAGCTATATGAGAACTGTCCAATGAGACCTATTGAGCGTGATATATTCTCGTTACCGATGTTGCTCATGTTGGTCTCCATCTTGTTACCGAAGATAAAATCGTCCATGTGAGGATCGGGGTAACCGGTAGCCGACAGATTCACATAGTTGTTCCTGTCCTCACTTATGGTCCAGTTACCGAATATACTGAACAGGTGTTTCTTGAGTACAAGGTTGTAATTGATACCAAGGTTGCTCGACCATGATGACATATTACCTGTACTCTTGAAATAACTACCCTTGCGGGTGAGGTCATCCTCAAGTTCAAAGCTTGTATGGTCGGCAGGGAGGAAACGGTCTGTGCCAGCCATGCCTCGTGAATATGAGAGTTGCTCTGTAACACGCAGATTTTTCAGTATCATATACTCCAGACCGAGGCTGGTTGTCACATTAAGGCTGTTTGTCATATCCTTTATACCAACAGTGGCATCGTATAACGGATTGGTGATAATGGTACTTTGACCACTGACGGTATTATTGTCAAGAACCTTCAACTGGTTACCATTGATATCCTCGGGTATATAATAAGGATTAAGTCTTGTATACTGAGAGTATGAACCATAGGGAGAATTCTTACTGTCCGACTCGGAGAGACTTACATTGGCACGCAAGGTAAACTTCTCCTTCAGGTAAGTCATGTTGAAATTCACTCCCTTTGTCTGGTTCTCGGACTCCTTCATTACACCGGGCTGCATTGACGCATTTATATCAAGACTATAACGGAATACATCGGTACCACCGGCAACACTTGCCGAGTGACGATGCTGAATTGCAGTACGCAATGGTTTTGAGAGCCAATATGTATCCACACCACCAAGCACATTACGTCTGTACTTGTTGTACAGGTTCATGTGTGCTGCATTATTCGCGTCATACAAACCGGCACGCCATTCAGTATCAAGCTTTGTGGCAGCGTCCATCATATTATAGTCAGTAAGGTCGGGGGTCTGCACAGTCACTGTTCCGTTATATGATACAGAAAGTGCACCGTCGGGAGCAACCTTTGTCTCAACGACAACCACACCATTGGCAGCACGCGAACCATATACCGAGGTTGCAGCAGCATCCTTTAGTATAGTGATGTTCTCCACGCGTTCGGGATCGAGGTCAAGGATTCGGCTCATTGGTACAATGAAACCGTCGAGCACGAATAGCGGAGTATTTGGGCGACTCGATACGTTGTCGAGCATAAGATCCATGCTGTTCATCGATTTTGACCCCAATGACTGGTCACCACGAATCTGGAAATCGGGCTCTGCATTAGGGTCGGAGCCGGTC
>JAFZFM010000079.1 GCA_017555865.1 Bacteroidaceae bacterium | reverse complement strand
TTTGTTGTTGTGCTCGCCTTCAAAATGCTCATTTACGCTTAGTAAACTGCGCTTTTTCAGTCTTCGCACGCCTAAAAATAGCTCTTTTTATTCAACCTCATGACAAAAGAGGGCAACCCTTTTTACTTTTGGGTCACCCTCATCTATTTACTTACAGATGTAATCGAGATATTTGATTATTGCCTCCTGGCATACGGGACAGAACTCTGTCAGCGCCTTCATCATGCACTCGGGCCATCCGCGGTAGATTCCTTTCTCCAGATAAGCGCCTCCCTCGTATGCTCCAATTTTCCAATCCTTTTCTGTTGTTCCCTTTTCGGCAACTGTTGGTATTGGAGTTCCTTCTTCAATCTTTTTCTCCCACTTGCCGTTGAAGTCGACAAAACGTGTGAGGTTCGCTTCCCATGGCTCCTTTCCTTCGGGGTATAGTGCGCTTACAGTGTTGCCTTTCTCTATGTACTCATCGCCCAGACCCATAAGTGAGTGGCCGAATTCGTGTACATAAACCTCGCCGGTCTTACCGGTTTCTCCGGCCGAGCCAAGTCCATAGAAGTTATAGATACCGCCTCCGCCATATTTGTTGGTGTTGGTTAGGATGAATATGCTCTCATAGGGTGCGCAGGCCGCAACATCGCGCACCTTCTGGAACTCCTCGGTCATTTGGTAACGCTCGCTGTTGAAGGTGAAGAAACGTGTGCCAAGCAGGTTGTCTACCCATTTGCCTGTTCCTGGTTTGCTAATGCCCTTTTCATTCGATGGTGCCCATACGGCGCGTATGTTTATGCGGTGCTTGTTCTGTGTGAACGGAGCATATTTGAAAAGTGCGTCGCTCCACATGTGGCACGAAGCAAGGAACTTGTATTTCTCGTCGGCGGTGAATCCGTCGGGCAGCAGTACAATGTCGAGACTGTTGGCTATGTTTCCGCCAATGTGTATATCTACGCTCTCATAGGGTGTCTTGCCTGGTACAATGTTATAGTCGGCAACATTTACGGTTTGTGAATATCTCTTTTCCCACTCTTTGGTAACCTTGTTACGTGCGTAGAACTCTATTGTATAGTTGCTCTTGGGCTCCGGGAAAATTACACTCTCGGGGAATGAACGTTCCGATGTTGTTGCTTCGGGGGTTGTCTGCCACTCGTTGAAAAGTGTGCAGTAGTTGTTCTTGTATATGACCTCTCCTGTGGCTACGTCAACAATTCTGAAATGCTGCTCGCCGTAGTCGAACGGGTTGATGAGCGACACCTCGGAACCGGCCCACATACCTTCTCTTATCACTCTGTCGAAGAAGTATTGCTCTGTAGTGCTGTTTCCGGCGTGGTGAAAGTCGAAACGCATAGTTTTGCCTGTGAAAAGGTCGTTGTAGACGATTTTCTTCCCGGCTATAGGTGCAACGGTACTCGCATTCTTTTGTGTTCCACATGAAAAGAGTGTTGCCATAATTGCTGTAAGGATGTAAACTTTTTTCATTTTATATATGTTTTTTATTTCTGTACCTTGAGCGGTGTTTTTGCAAATTTAGTATATTTTCAGAACTATCCTATACCTGATGTTGCATTTTATCTCATAGGCATGCAACCTGGAGCGCTTATTTGGGCCGATAATGCAAATTTAAATGCCCTAACATTGAATATCTTATGATTTTTGAGTATCTTTGCAAAGATATATACAATTAAAGATTAACCAAAAACTATATTGAAATGAAAAAGATTCTGATTGTTGCCACAGTTGCAATGTGTTCTGTTTTTGCATTTACATCGTGCAAGTCTACAAAGGAAAGCGCTTATAAGAAAGCTTACGACAGTGCCCGCTTGGCCGAGTCTGAGGAGGGCTTGAGCCAGGAGAATGAGCCTGTTGAGATTGCTCCCGTTGTATCATCTACAAAAACGGTGACAGCAGACAATGATACATCATACCGTACCGAGAGCGTTGTAGTAGCTTCAGGTTCTGCAAATGCATTGAAGGCTTTCAGCGTAGTATGTGGTAGCTTCTCATCAAAGAGCAATGCCGACAACCTTCGCAACTCATTGGTAGACGAGGGCTATGCTGCAATTGTTGTAAAGAACTCCGATACCGGAATGTTCCGCGTTATCTGTGCTTCGTTCGATACAAAGGAAGAGGCTGCCGAGAGCCGTGCAAAGTTCAAGGCCGATCATCCACAGAACAGCGATTTCCAGAAGGCTTGGTTGCTCTATAACAAGTAATCACATAACAGTAAAGTCATGAGCGAGAATTATGGTTTCAGGGTGCAGGAGTACGACGGGCCTGTAAAAAGGTTTTGTCAGACACTTGACCTCAAGGATAATCCCGAACTTATAGCGGAGTACCGTCGCCGTCATAGCGAAGGCGAGGCCTGGAGTGAGATTATTGATGGTATTCGTCAGGTGGGTATTCTTGAAATGGAGATATATCTCCTTGGTACACGCTTGTTCATGATTGTTGAGACTCCGCTCGATTTCGATTGGGACAGTGCCATGGACCGTTTGTCAAAGTTGCCCCGTCAGCAGGAGTGGGAGGACTATATGTCCGACTTCCAACAGGCTGCTCCCGGCAGTTCTTCAAATGAGAAGTGGCAGATGATGGAACGTATATTCCACCTTTATACAAAAAGATGAAGTTTTATAATGCAGGAAAAGATAACGACCAAATATAAACTTGTAGAAAAGCGCTATCTGCTGACGTTTATTCTCATAACATCGCTTTTTGCATTGTGGGGATTCGCCAACGATATCACTAATCCTATGGTTGCAGCGTTCCAGACGCTTATGGAATTGTCGGCAACCGAGGCTTCGCTTGTGCAACTTGCTTTCTATGGCGGCTATGCAACCATGGCTGTACCTGCTGCGTTGTTCATACGCAAGTACAGTTATAAAAGCGGTATTCTACTTGGACTCGGACTCTATGCAGTAGGTGCCTTCCTTTTCATTCCGGCAGCGCACTATCAGGAATTTTCGTTCTTCTGTGCATCGTTGTATATCCTCACATTCGGTCTTGCATTTCTTGAGACTACAGCCAATCCGTTAATCCTGTCGCTTGGTGCAAGAGAAACATCTACCCAGCGTCTGAATCTGGCGCAGGCATTCAATCCTATGGGTTCACTCATGGGTATGGCTGTTGCCTCCTCGCTTGTGTTGCCTCATCTTATATCCGATAAGCGCAGCGCAACCGGCGAACTGCTGTTCCCGGCAATGGATGCTGCCGAAAAGGCAAACATCCGCCTGCACGACCTTGCCATAATTCGCGACCCGTATGTTGTTATAGGTATTGTAGTACTTGTGGTTTTTGTACTTGTGGCACTGAAGAAAATTCCACGTGTCAACAGCACTGCCAAGCACGACAGCAACCAGTCGACATTGTGGCGCTTGTGGCACAACCGACGTTACCGTTATGGAGTTGTGGCGCAGATGTTCTATGTAGGTGCACAGATAATGGTATGGACTTTCATTATACACTATGCCAATAATCTTGGAATAAACAAGGCCGAGGCGCAGAACTACAACATTTGCGCCATGTGTATGTTCCTGTGCAGCCGTTTTATCACCACTTTCCTAATGAAATACGTCAAGTCTTATGCTTTGCTGACAATCTTTGGCGTAGGTGCAATTGTTGCAACCGCAGGTTGTATATTCATTAACGGAATGGTGGGACTGTATTGCCTTGTTACAATAAGTTTCTTCATGTCGTTGATGTTCCCTACCATCTACGGTATAGCACTTGAGAATGTAGATGGTGGTGATACAAACCTTGGTTCGGCATTCCTGGTAATGGCTATTGTAGGCGGTGCGCTTATGCCTCCATTGCAGGGAATGATAATTGATATCGAGAGTGTATGTGGCATAAGTTCTATAATGGGAGTACCAATGGTAAACATATCGTTCGTTCTGCCACTTATATGCTTTGTAGCAGTAACACTTTACGGCTACCGTTGCAGCTGGACAAAATAAATGTATGTAAATCTGTAGATTATACATAAAAAATATTGAGCGCTTATGCGCTCAATATTTTTTATGTATACTTATATGCTTACTCAAACGCCAACTCCAACTGCTTTGGTTCTTCGCCAAGGAGGTTGAACGACATACGATGGTGTGGGGTAACGCCATATTCGCGTATTGCAGCGCGGTGTTTGGCAGTGGGGTAGCCTTTATTGCTTTGCCAGTCGTACATTGGATATTCCTTGGCTATGGCCAGCATATAGTCGTCGCGATAGGTCTTTGCAAGTATTGAGGCAGCAGCAATGCTCATGTATGTTGCGTCGCCTTTTACAACAGTGTTGTGTGTTACACCAGGGTAGGGGGTGAATTTGTTGCCGTCGATAAGCAGGTGCTGTGGGCGGGTTTTCAGGCCGTCGACAGCGCGGTGCATGGCGAGTATTGAGGCACGCAAAATGTTAATCTTGTCTATCTCGGCTGCTGTAACAATACCTACAGCCCATGCAATGGACTCTTTTTCAATTACTTCGCGCAGCTTGTAGCGCTGTGTCTCGGTAAGTTGCTTTGAGTCATTCAGTAACTCGTTCTCGAAATCGGGTGGAAGAATTACTGCCGCTGCGTATACGTCGCCGGCAAGGCAACCGCGTCCGGCCTCGTCACAACCGGCTTCAATGACTCCCTCTGTCTGGAATGGCTTCAGCATTATGCAAACATTTTTATAGCGCGTTCTACGCCCTTTATGAATATGTCAATCTCCTCGTGTGTATTGTATACTGCAAACGAGGCGCGTACTGTACCCGGAATATTGAGGTAGTTCATGAGTGGTTGTGCGCAATGGTGACCTGTGCGCACAGCTATGCCAAGTCTGTCAAGGATTGTACCAAGGTCGGCAGGGTGTATGTCGCCTGCAAGGAATGATATTGCAGCACCGTCGGGCTTTCCAAGTATGCGTATTGATGGGATTGCCTGCAGCTGTTCCAGTGCATATTGGGTAAGTGAGTGTTCGTGCAGTGCAATATTCTCTATTCCAACACCATTCATCCATTCCAGCGCTTTGCCTAGTGCAATTATTCCAACATAGTCGGGTGTGCCGGCCTCGAACTTGTATGGCAGTTCGTTGAATGTGGTCTTTTCAAAACTTACACTCTTTATCATTTCACCACCGCCATGGTATGGTGGCATTGCATTGAGCCACTTCTCCTTGCCGTAAAGGACACCTGTTCCTGTGGGACCGTATGCCTTGTGTCCGCTGAATACAAAGAAGTCCGCGTCAAGTTCCTTCAGGTCAATTCTGGTGTGTGGCATACTCTGGGCACCGTCAATAAGTACAGGTACTTCGTGGCTGTGGGCAATCTCTATTATCTCCTTTACTGGGTTTGTTACACCAAGTACATTAGATACATGCGCTACGCTTACAAGGCGTGTATTGGGTGCGAACAGCTTTCTGTACTCCTCTATGTCTATTGTTCCGTCGGGTGTAAGAGGAATTATGCGTAACTTTATTCCATTTCGGGCTGCAAGCAGTTGCCAGGGAACTATGTTGCTGTGGTGCTCGAGTGTGCTTATGATAATTTCGTCACCCTGTTTGAGTGTGCTACCGAACGATGTTGACACAAGGTTTATACTCTCGGTAGTGCCACGTGTGAATATTATTTCGTGGCTCTTTTCTGCACCAATGAACTTCTGCACTGTTTGGCGTGCATTCTCCATTCTCTCTGTCGCAACTTGTGACAGGTGGTGCACACCGCGGTGTACATTTGCATTTATTGTGGTATAGACCTCGCTTATGGTATCGATGACACACTGCGGTTTTTGTGTTGTAGCTGCATTGTCAAGGTATACAAGCTGTTTGCCATATACTTTTTGTTCAAGTATAGGGAACTCCTTGCGTATATCGTTAATCTCAAGCATGCTTAATGTTCCTTCTGTTTATTTGCAAAGGTTGCACTTTTTGCAATGGTTCAACTCGCCTCTGAATCTCTTCTCAACCAATATATGCAGGCGGTCGCGCAATTCTTCGAGCTTAATGCTTTCAATTACCTCACCGGCAAATGCATACATGAGCAGGTGGCGTGCCTCGTCGGCAGGGATACCGCGCTGCTGCATATAGAATAGGGCATTCTCGTCGAGCTGTCCCACAGTAGAGCCGTGGCTGCACTTGACATCGTCGGCATAAATCTCAAGCTGTGGCTGTGCGTACATCTGTGCACAACTTGTCAGGCACAGGTTGCGGTTTGTTTGTTGCGAGACAGTATGCTGTGCGCCCTGGCGAATGAGCATACGGCCTGCAAATACACCTTTAGAGTCATCGTCAAGTATATATTTGTATGTCTCGCTGCTTGTACAGTGAGCAGCCTTGTGGTCAACAAGTGTGCGGTTATCGGTATGCTGCTGTCTGTCGCCGATAACAAGTCCATGCAGGTTTGCTTCGGCACCCGCCTCTTCCAATGAGACATTGGTATAGTTGCGTGTGAAACCGTTGGTAAGTGTTATGTTGCAGTGGTTGAAACTGCTGTTTGCCGCCTGTTTCACATACAGGTTGCCAAGTCGTGTGTTTGAATTCGATGTCTCTTCAAGTTCATACAGCTCCAGTGCAGCACCCTGGGCAATGAATATCTCCATTACCTGTGTCGACAGTGATTGCAGTTCCTGGGATGAGTGGTCGCATAAAAGCAATGAGGCTTTGCTTCCCTTGTCAAGTATGACAAGCAGACGTCTGTTCGAAAGGAACTCTACCTTTGCCTGCAACAGGGAAACAATCTGTATTGTCTCTGTAACAGTTGTGTCTGCAGGTATGTAAAGTACAATGCCATCCTGAACAAATGAGGTATTGAACTGTACTATGCTGTCGCCATCCTTGGCAAGCTTGTTGTAGTATGGCTCCAGAAGCCCGGGCTGCTCCTTGGCAACTTTGTTGAGGCTGTCGAGAATGACTCCATGGGGCAGTGTGCTTGCGCTGCTGTTGTCTTGCATGAAACTGTCGTTTACAATATATGCCCTGTGGGTTTTAAGGTTTGGTACATCGCATGTGAATATTTCCTGCACATTTGTGCCGGTTGCAACGCGACCAAGGTTCATGCCGTAGTTTGTGGCGAATCTTTTGGCCACGTTCGTGTGCAGCCAATTTTCGTCCTTAATGCCCGGTAGTCCTGCCGTTTTGAACTTTGCAAACGCGCAGTCGCGTTCGTTGTTCAGCATTGCAGCGCATGGGGTGTCAAGGAGTTCTCTGTTCTGTTCGAACAGCGTTATGTATTCTTGCTCGCAACTCATCTTCAGTTCTCGTTTTTAATCCAGTCGTAACCGCGTACCTCAAGTTCGGCAACAAGCTCAGGGCCTGCTGTCTTAACAATGCGTCCGTTGTATAGCACATGTACTATGTCGGGCTTTATGTAGTCGAGCAATCTTTGGTAGTGGGTGATGACAAGGCTCGATGTGTCCTCGCGTTTCAGTTTGTTCACACCTTCGGCAACAATACGCAATGCGTCTATGTCGAGTCCCGAATCGGTCTCGTCGAGTATGCTCAATGTAGGCTCAAGCATTGCCATCTGAAAAATCTCGTTGCGCTTTTTCTCACCGCCGCTGAAACCTTCGTTTACCGAACGGTTGGCAAGTTTGCTGTCGAGGTTCACAAGCGCACGCTTCTCGCGCATCATCTTCAGGAACTCGGTTGCGTTCATGGGCTCCTGTCCCAGATACTTGCGCTTGGCGTTTATTGCAGCGCGCATGAAGTTGGTAATGCTAACTCCGGGAATCTCCACGGGATACTGGAACGAGAGGAAAAGTCCTTCGTGGCTGCGCTCCTCGGGTTTTAGTGCAAGCAGGTCCTTGCCTTTATAGATAATCTCACCCTCGGTAACTGTATATGCAGGGTGTCCCACAAGTACATTGCTCAATGTACTCTTTCCCGAGCCGTTGGGGCCCATTATGGCATGAACCTCTCCGGCCTTGACTGTAAGGTTTATACCTTTTAATATCTCTTTGCCATCGATTGTGGCATGCAGGTTCTTTATTTCAAGTAAATTGTCCATAATACTCTATGTTTTTTATCCGACAGCACCCTCAAGTGATACGCTCAACAGTTTCTGTGCCTCAATGGCAAACTCCATAGGCAGTTTGTTGAGTACCTCTTTGGCATATCCGTTCACAATCAGTCCTATAGCCTCCTCGGTCTCTATTCCGCGTTGGTTGCAGTAGAAGAGCTGGTCTTCGGAAATCTTTGATGTCGTGGCCTCGTGCTCTATTACAGCCGAGTTGTTGTGGATATCCATGTAGGGGAATGTATGTGCTCCGCACTTGTCGCCAAGCAACAAGGAGTCGCACTGGCTGTAGTTACGTGCGCCATCGGCATTCTTGCTCACTCTTACAAGTCCACGGTACGAGTTCTGGCTCTTTCCGGCCGATATTCCTTTGCTTATGATTGTACTCTTGGTGTTTTTTCCAAGGTGTATCATCTTTGTACCTGTATCGGCCTGCTGGTAGTTGTTTGTAAGTGCTACTGAGTAGAATTCGCCCTGTGAATTGTCTCCGCGCAGAATACAGCCGGGATATTTCCATGTTATTGCAGAGCCTGTCTCAACCTGTGTCCACGACAGCTTGCTGCCACGTCCGCGGCAGTCGCCACGTTTGGTTACGAAGTTGTATACACCACCTTTACCCTCGGCATCTCCGGGATACCAGTTCTGTACAGTGCTGTATTTTACTTCGGCATTGTCGTTGAGAATGATTTCTACTATAGCAGCATGCAACTGATTCTCGTCGCGCATTGGTGCAGTACAGCCCTCGAGGTACGAAACATAGCTGTCGTCATCGGCAACAATGAGTGTGCGCTCGAACTGTCCTGTGTTGGCAGCGTTTATGCGGAAATATGTCGACAACTCCATGGGGCAGCGTACGCCCTTTGGAATGTACACGAACGAACCGTCACTGAAAACAGCAGTGTTCAGTGCTGCAAAGAAATTGTCGCGGTAGTTTACAACGCTTCCCAGGTATCTCTTCACAAGGTCGGGGTACTCCTGTATGGCCTCGCTCATTGAGCAGAAGATGATTCCCTTCTCTTTAAGTTCCTCCTTGAATGTGGTCTTTACCGAGACTGAGTCCATTACAGCATCCACAGCTGTTCCGCTAAGCGCAAGACGTTCCTCGAGTGGAATACCAAGTTTCTCAAAGGTCTTCATCAGCTCGGGGTCAATCTCCTTGTTCTTGTTATCCTTGCTTTTCTTCAAAGGGTCGGCATAGTACGATATGGCCTGGTAGTCAATGGGCGGAATATTCAGATGTGCCCATGTAGGCATTTCCATAGTTAGCCAGTGCCTGTATGCCTGCAGACGGAACTCAAACAACCATTCGGGCTCTTTCTTCTTCTTGGAAATGAGCCTGATAGTCTCCTCGTTGAGTCCACGCTCTATTATCTCTGTCTTTATCTTGCTGACAAATCCGAACTCGTATGCCTTGTTTGCCAGTTTTTTAAGTATGTTGTTCTTTTTTTTCATCTATCAATCTTCGCCTCCTCGATGATTAAAAAAGTTTTGTGGGCAACTGTCTTATACAACACCGATTCCTCCTGTGTTGTTTTGCCTGTTATGCTGTTGTCCGGAACAAGTCCTGCGTTAATGTTCACTGCAAGTATGAATATCCCCACAGATATGACCGCCGACAACAATGCTCCCAAAATACTGTCGATAATTCCCAGAAGTATTATTTCCAATAGCCAGCGCAATATCTTTCCCAGCACAATGAGCACCGTTGCTATGGCAAGCAGAATAAGTACAAATGCAAGTATTGTACACAAAAGCTTGTCCCATTCTGTAAGTGCATGGAGTGCCTCGCCGCCTTGCTTATAAAATAACATTGCTTGGAGCAGACCAATTGCAATGCCTGCCCCAAACGATAACTGTTTTACAATGCCTGCCTTGTAGCCAAGTATAAGACCTATACTTGTCACTACAAGGAGGGCTATATCCAATATATTCATCGGTTGTAATTATGACAACTTCTGTTTAACTTCAACTTCAACGAATGTTTCAATGATGTCACCAATCTTGATGTCGTCCTGTGATGTAAGGCTGATACCGCACTCGTAGTTTGTACCTACCTCCTTGACATCCTCCTTGAAGCGCTTGAGCGCTGCAAGAGAGCCGGTGTGAATAACGATACCGTCGCGGATAAGGCGTGCACGGTCGGTGCGTTTCACCTTTCCTTCGCGTACCATACAACCTGCAACAGTACCCACCTTGCTGATGTGGAATGTCTCGCGTACCTCGATTGTAGCGGTAATCTCCTCCTTTACAATAGGAGCGAGCATACCCTCCATTGCGGCCTTCACCTCCTCGATTGCGTCGTAGATGATAGAGTAGATACGGATATCTACACCCTCGTTCTCGGCAACCTTGCGTGCTGTAACCGAAGGACGTACCTGGAAACCTACGATAATTGCGTCCGAAGCTGCAGCAAGGCTCACATCGCTTTCCGAAATCTGACCAACGGCCTTGTGGATAACGTTGATCTGGATGGTCTCGGTAGAGAGCTTAATGAGAGAATCGCTGAGCGCCTCGATAGAACCGTCTACGTCACCCTTGACAATGATGTTGAGTGTCTGGAAGTTACCAAGTGCAATACGGCGACCAACCTCGTCGAGTGTAAGCATCTTCTGTGTACGCAATCCCTGCTCACGCTGCAACTGCTCGCGCTTACCGGTGATTTCGCGTGCCTCGCGCTCGCTGTCAACAACATTGAATGTGTCGCCGGCTGCAGGAGCACCGTTGAGACCAAGAATCAATGCAGGCTCTGCAGGCTTGATCTCCTTGATACGCTGGTTACGCTCGTTGAAGATAGCTTTTACCTTACCCCATTGTGTACCGGCAACAACAATGTCGCCAACCTTCAATGTACCGTTCTGTACAAGCACTGTAGCAACGTAACCACGTCCCTTGTCAAGTGTAGACTCAATTACAGAACCTGTAGCCTTGCGGTTAGGGTTAGCCTTTAGCTCAAGAAGCTCTGCTTCGAGAAGTACCTTCTCCATAAGCTCTTCGACGCCCATACCTTTCTTTGCCGAAATCTCCTGTGACTGGTATTTTCCACCCCAGTCCTCAACAAGCATATTAAGGTTTGCAAGTTCCTCCTTAATGCGGTTGGGGTCGGCTGTAGGCTTGTCGCACTTGTTGAATGCGAATACAATGGGAACACCTGCTGCCATAGCGTGGTTGATGGCCTCCTTGGTCTGTGGCATGACGTTGTCATCGGCTGCAATGATGATGATTACAATATCGGTAATCTTTGCACCACGAGCACGCATGGCGGTAAATGCCTCGTGACCCGGAGTATCAAGGAATGTGATTCGCTTGCCGCTCTCCATCTTCACGTTGTATGCACCAATGTGCTGTGTAATACCTCCGGCCTCACCGGCGATAACGTTGGCCTTGCGAATGTAGTCGAGTAGTGAAGTCTTACCGTGGTCAACGTGGCCCATCACAGTGATGATTGGTGCACGTGGCTGCAAATCCTCCTCGCTGTCAACATCCTCTTCAATAGCGTTGGCTACATCTGCACTTACATATTCTGTTGTATAACCGAACTCCTCGGCAACAATATTGATGGTCTCGGCGTCAAGACGCTGGTTGATGGAAACCATCATACCAATGCTCATACATGTTGCGATAACCTGGGTTACAGAGATGTTCAACATGCTTGCAAGCTCATATGCAGTAACGAACTCGGTCAACTGCAGAAC
>JAFZFM010000078.1 GCA_017555865.1 Bacteroidaceae bacterium | reverse complement strand
TTGTCACCTCAATTGCGTCGGTTACCAAAGTAGATTCACCTGTACCGTATGTACTTGCCGAGAGAACGCGGAATGTGTACTTGCCATCAGCCTCAGAACTCATGTCGTATGTAAAGGTCACATCTGCAGCCTCGGGCAATACAGCCTGGAGTGATGAGAGCTGCTGGCCTTCCTTCACATTAACAAGGTACTCCTTGAGAGTTGTCCAGTCTGCGTCGCCCTGCTTCATGTACTGAACGCGGAATGCCTTCAGGTTGTAGTAGTTGCGGTCGAAACTGTTGAATGTAATGTTGAGGTCAGCACCTGTTGAAGTGTTCAGCAATGTGCGGTTCAACTCCATCTTCACTGGTGAAGATGATGGAACATAGTGTGCCGATACATATACGGTATCTGCAATCTGTGGGTATACACCGGTTGGGTCACCCTGCTCAATTGAAGAAAGTACAATACCTATATTATTATAGTCAAGTATACCAAGGTTGCTCTGCTTCAACTGCAGGTTCTTTCTAATAACCTCACCGGCAGGAACCTTAATCACGCGGTTGTCCGACAATGCAACACCGTCAATGCTCAACTGGGCACCGTTGGGGTTGGTCTCGTCCATCATAAGCAGCTTGTAGTAGAGGTCGCAGTCAATCTCCGACTTGTTGCTGAGCATCAATGTGAAGTTTGCAGCAGAACCCGAAGCAAGGTTGCTTATAGTGGCTACCTCAACCTCAATGTCGGGCACCTCAATCTGCATGGTTGCCTCGTGGAGTATATGCTGGCCCGGCTGGTAGAACTGTGTACGCTCCTCGCCTTCGTATGGAGCACTTGTCTGTCCGGCACGTGTACGGAATATGTAGCTGTATGCGCTCTTGTATACATCGACACTCAAAGCGTCGTCACCACCTTCAACAAGGTTGAATGTAAAGCCTGTAATCTCAGATGTTCCATCCGATGTTGCCTTGTGGCGTGTACCACCGGTCTCTGTTGAAATTTCAGTCTCCCAACCAAGGTCATTGACGTCGAATCCTGCCACATAACCTAAAATACCAATAGCACCGCTGTTGTGTTCGTGGCTCTCGGTGAATGTAGAATCCTTCTCATAAGAGTAGCTAATGCTTGTACCGCCGTCGAAAGAGTAGTTCTTCAACAATCTGTTGTCGCGGTCCATCCATGCTGCTACCTTCTCTTTCTCGTTCTCGGCAAGGTGCTTTGTCCAGTTGCTCATCTGCAGGTTGTAGAAGTAGATAGAGTCCTGGTCAACGTTGTATGTCTCACCGGTTACAGTCTTTTTCTCCACTGTAAGTCTCTTTGGATAGACAATCTTGTAACTTGGTCCTTCAAGTGCAACGATAACACCGTTCTCAACAACATCGTTTCCTGTAGTAGCCAACTCGCCCCAAACTTCCTCGTCGGTGTTGCTTGAGCCGTAGCCTTCGTCCTCAGGTGTCAGCTTAGTGATGAACTTCAACTGTTCGGTATCGTTCTTGTAGCTGTTATAGTCGGCCTCGTTCATAGAGATAAGCAAGCTGTTTCTCAGGCTCTCAAGGTTAGGCAACAGATAGCTCTGGATATAGTATCCTGTGTAAGCAAAGTATGTACCGAATGAGCTACCTACAGATATAATCTCCTGTACACCAAGTTCAAACTCACCATCGATGTTTCTTGTCAGGCCTACTTCACGCGCCTTACCGAAAATCATGTTGGTAGAGTTACCGATGTACACGTCACCAAGTGAACCAACAAGGCTTGGGTCGTCCGATGTAGCGATTGTTGTAGATGTACTGATTGTAACCGATTTGGTTGTAGAGTTCTCACCCTCGGTTGTTATTTTAGTACCACCGCTTATGTCGTGCTTTGTCTCTGTTTCCAGCACAGAAGCAACACCCACACCGGTAACCAGAGTAACCTTACCACCAATGCTTGCAGTAGCCTTGAGTGTGGTCTCTGAACTCCAGCAGTGGCCAATTGTCTCCTCTGTTGCAGTTACCGAACCGCTTGTCCACTCTGCATTTGAATTGCTGCCCGGTGGGTCACGGAGCACCATAACCAACTGGTCGGGTCCCTGTGTCACAAAGTTGCTGCCGGTTGGCAATGAACCAAGGATAATACCCTCCATGAACTCCTTGCCATCGTACTTCCATGCATTTACCTTGCCGCCAATCTCGTATGTGATAGAGAGTGTACGTGTGTATGGAGGTGTAATGTTTGCATATCCGGGCTTCCATTTGTATATAGCCTCACCGTTCTCGTCAAGAGTGCACTGGTTTGGCTGCAGGTCGACAACGTCACCCACATTAAGATTGTCTTCGTTGTTCTCCTCAACCTCAATCATAACAGCCTGCTCGTTGGAAAGAGCGTTGGAGATAGTTACAACACAGTTCTCGAGAGGTACAGTTGAAGAGATTATATTCTCGCTGTCGTCCTCGTTTGTATACTGCTCATAACCTTTCAACTTGAATGTGTATGGGTCGCCCGAGATGAATATCGGAGCTCCAAAGTTATACATTCCGGTAGCCTCATCAATGATTGGAACATTGTATTTTCCGGTCTCATTGGTAATGGTATAGTTCTCGATACCGAACTTGCCATTCTCGTTTCCAACCTGTGTTACAATGAATGTAGGCTCAGAGTGGTATGTGCCGTTGTACTTTGCATGGTATGTGAACAGTGTCTGGCTACCGTCCTCGGCAGTAAGGGTGTCGCTGTTCTCAACCAATGGGTTGCTCAAGTCAACAAGAGCGGCCTCGCCCACAGTCAGTTTCTTTGCTATGACAACCGGTGCCGAAGCGTTGTAAACGAGTGGTGGAACCATTGCCGAGAACTCACCGGTCTTGGCGTCGGTCTGGATAAATATCTTGCCGGCCTGTTCGTTTGCACCGCGCCATGCCTTGCTGTTCACCAATGCGCTTGCCGATTCGCAAACCAATGAGTCGCTGTTGTTGTCGTAGCGGAACGATGTGCCCTCTTCAACCTTCACTGTGTTGAGTGAATAGAGGTCGTTTGTTGGTGTAAGTACAAGTTCGGCAACACCAATGTTGTTTGTACTCAAACCAAAACCTATAGTCTTGTTACCCTCGATATCACCACCTACTACGCGTCCTGCAATGTTTACAAGAGTATTGTCGTAGAATGTGAGGTTCGATACAGCCCTGTCGAATGTGAACTTGGTGCCAATACCGCTTGGGTAGCGTCCCTCGCTCACGAATGTGTGTCCGTTCTTCTCCACTGTAATGTGGTGGTCGCCAATGGGCACACTAATCTCGAAACGTCCGAATTCGTCGGTTTCAATGAGCTTGCCATCCTTAGAACATGGGTTGCCGTCGATAGAGAAGGTACAGCCCTGAACAGGGTATGTGGTGTTCTCATAATATACTGTACCGCTTACAGGGAAGCTGCTGACATCCTCGAAAGTGATGTCGTTGTGTGTAAGGGTGTTGCTGCTCACATAGCGTGTGTGGAAACTTGGGTTGAATTCATGAATACCCAATACTGGGCGTACAAGGTATGTAGTACCGTCACCACTGAATGGCACACCACGGATAGTGTAGTTACCGTTTACGTCGGTTATACCATAAATAGAGAGCTTGTCCTCATCCGGTACAACCTCCGAAACAAGTGCATTACCTTTGAGTACAGCGTGGTTACCGTTGGGCACACCCTTGGTCTTGCTGTAGTCATACACACTCTTCAGACCCTGTATACCATCGTCCAATGGCCAGTAGCAGAGCAAGCCCGATTCTGAACCGTTGAGCGTGCGGTTGTGATTTGACATAATTTCGTCGTCGGTGAGTGTCTTTGTCCATATACGTACCTCATCGATGTTACCACGGAATTGTTCTCCACCGAATCTGATTTTGCGTGTAAGGGTATCGCACTCTTCACCAAACATTGGAGATCTTCGATCAGTTATATAAACAGATTTTATATTCTCGTCATCTGGACGAATTACACTCAAGATGTAAATATTATTACCTTTGTATTGTATTGCGATATGTGAATACGCATCTGTAGGAATTTCAATAACATCATTGTCCGATTGGCCGATATAATAGTCATATGTACCTTTTGGCGTATAAAGATTAGCAACCAACCGATAAGTTCCTTCCTTCTGGTTACCATATTTTACTAGAAAGAATTTTACACATCCATTCAAGTCGACAAGCTCCAATCTACCCTCATTTACTCCACTTTCGGGGCGAACATACATCTGGATAGTCCATGGGTTGTTGTCACCTGCCAAGTAGTTCTTGATGACTTCATCCGATGGTGCCCATTCGAAAGCGTCGCTGTTGTTACCACTGAAATGAAGCGAGTAGAACTGCTTTGAGGTGTTGTCGTCATCAGTGTCATCGCTCTTGGTAAGGATAACCTTTGCACCCTGCACGGCTGTACCTGTACCATACTTGATACGTCCGGTAATTACACCGCGTGACTGCACAAAACCTTCGGTCTCCTTTGAGGTACCTTCAACCCATTTTTTTGTTTCCGGGTTCATTGCAAATGGCGTAATCTTGTAGCTGTAGAACTGTCCCGGGAGTGCCGAGCCATCCTCGTAGTAGAATGTGCTCTCGGTACCAATCATTTCATAAACCTTGTTAAATACAGCCTTGGGGTCGCCAAGTTGCTTGCGGCTAAGTACATAACGTGTCTGGCCTTGGTCAACCAATGTCACATTCCAGTTGAGTTTGACCATGTTGCTGTATGCACCCTGAGAAGCCGTAATCTCGTTGACCTTGGTCATGAGGGTGTGGCAGATAGTAAACTCCTCGGAGTAGAAATCAAGTTTCCAGTAGCTGGTCTTGATACGATACTTGTACTCATACCAACTCTGTACCTTCTTGTCTACAAATCTTGGCTGGTTCTGGGCAGTTTGGTTCAAATCTTCCCACAATTCGCTTTGTTCGTTCCAGCGCTGGATAATGAAGGCTACATCGCTGGCCTCTCTTTCGGGAGTCCATGTAAGTACAATACCTTGATCAGCTTCGGAACTCTCACCGGTTACATTTGTAAATGTGAAGCTGTTGTCGTGCTTTGCAGTTGTGCTGCAGCTCAACTTGGAGTTGATAGGGGCTGTAATATTATTGCCATAAATAGTAGGGGCAAATGTTACCCAGTAGGTATACTCGGCACCGGTCTCAATACCACTAACGTCGGTGTATGAACTGTTACCGTTGTTAAGGCGGCTGCTTGTCAACAGTGTGTAACCACTCTCACCCTTTTTCTGGCGGAACACGAGCCAGCCACCATCCTTGTCGTGGTTGCTGTCGTTGTTGTTGATTGTCCATGTGAGCTTTACAGTCTTTTCCCACTTGTTCTGTGTAACCTGCAGGTTGCTTGGATACATGTAACCCTTTACTACAGCCGAAAGCCTGTTTGCCTGTGCATGCTGTGTGTAGGTCATAGAGCACTCTTTTGCATCATCGTGCTTTGCGGACTGTCCCTTCTGGGTCTGTGTTCGCTTGTAGAACTGGTGGTAGTAAATGGTATGGTTTACAGTCTCGTCGAATGTGCCGTCGAGGGTATATGTACCCTTACCGCCACTAAGCTGGCCTGTAGTACCGTATGCATTGGCGTAGTAACCATATTCGTCAACAGCTGTGCCGTTACCGAAACCGTAGTACTCGTTCCAGCTTCCATGGTCATTAGCACCGGAAATTGTTGCCTCAATCTTTCCATCTGCTTTGCGCTTGAAGGTTGCTGCTGTGGTTGCGGGAATCTCATAGGTGATTGTGGTATATCGTGCAATACCGTTACCCTTGTGTTTTACACCAGAGCCTTGCCAATTAGCACCATCGGCGGAGGAACCAATACCTGCTTTCGCCTGTCCCATCCAGTAGTCAAGGGTTTTCTTGCTACCGTTGTCGTCGGTATCCCACCAACCAGTCCAGCGTACAAAGAATGCTGCCATCTGTGTAGGACCCATCTTCTCACCTGGGTAGAACTTGATGTCATGTGTTCTGATGTCATCGTGTCTTTTTTCGTTGTAGACATCACCTACACCATAATCACCATTCTGTCGCTGTGTAATACCAAAGGTGCGGTCCATGTAAAGGATTTCGGCACCCTGGTCCAGTGGACGGAAGAACCAGTAGCTGGGGTCGGTGTTGTATTTGGTAAGGTTTGCTGCATTACCACCAACATACCAGCGTGAATACCTCAGCGCGTCATCCGTTCCGTAGTAGTCGTAGTTAGGGAATCGCCACGAAATCCAGAAATCGTCGAGTGTCAACTTTACTCGTTGATACTGGAAGTAGCCATTGTAGCTGTCGGCATTGCTGTAGTCTGCAAATGCCGCATTGATTCCACCGAATGCCAGCAGAATCAATAGTAGACTTTTGTAAAAAATCTTTTTCATAACACTTGATTTAAAAAAATGAAAAAATATTAATAGAAATTAATTGTTTTTTATTGTGTGTAAAACCTGGTTTGTAATGCTGCAGGGGGGGCAAAAAAGACCGTTATGGATTATTTTTTATTTTTTACAAAAATAAACACTGTTCATTGAACCACCCCCCCCCGCGGTGTTAAAATGTGTTAACAAAAACGTTATTATTATAATACAAATACCAACTATTTTTCGAATATAAAAGTATACCTAAAAAATAGCGCGCGAAAATTATGCTTATTGCATTATTACAACCAATCGTTGCGTTTTTACAAATTTTTACAAATGAGAGGTGTGAGTAGTCTTAATTTTTGCCTGCAGCGAGTGTGCAGTTTGCCTGCAAAACAAGAAAATGCCCCATTTCATCGCATGAAATAGGGCTTTATTTGAGTTTTTGTTGTAAAAGTTTACTGTTTACTTGTACTCTTTAATGGACTAAAGACAAACAACCAATAATGGTGTAATTGTTAATAAAAGGCTGTTTTGTTAAAGAGCAAAGAGTACAGAGCAAAGAGACAAAGCTGCGAGTAAGCGAGTGCAGAGGAAAAATTTATTTTTACTATGCCGAGCGCAAGCAGTTTCGACGAAGTCAAAGCTGCGAGTAAGCGAGCAAGAACCAAACTTGTTTGAGTTTTTACAGCGAGCGTGAGCAGGTTCAAGCACACGTAGTGTGATTAAAGAGAATTGATGAATTTATATTGTTTCTGCTGTTTTGTCTTTGAACTGTTGTTGTGTATTCTTTTTGTAGTCTTTGTTTATTGTTCTTTTGGGGCCCAAAAGAACGAAAAGGCCCGTCACACGGGAAAAATCGTCTCAAGCACCCTTTTGTTCGTGCCGCGTAGCGAGCACTCAGCCGGGTACTTGATTGCCACTCCAGGTTTCCGTTTGTTTTCAGGGTGCTGCGGAAC
>JAFZFM010000077.1 GCA_017555865.1 Bacteroidaceae bacterium | reverse complement strand
TGTTCCATATCCTTAAGGTCGTCGGCCGTATATACCGGCTTGACCTTAATGTGTTCGGCTGTTTCCCAAGAGTTGTCGGGCATTGCTGTCGAAGCGCATGATACAACCGCTGCACTCTCGAAAATATCTATATTGTTGAAATCTTTTCTCATGGCTGTATAATTTAAATACCCAACTTCCTGTTAAGTTCTCTCAAGGTGTCAAGTACATTCACCCTCACATGGATGAAGTTCTCTATTCCTGCCTGTTGCAGTTCGGGCATGCATGCCGGAGCACCGGCAACAATGAATATGGCCTTGTCGCATATTGCCTGATATGCAGGTATTGCATACTCGGCATATTCGTCATCGCTTGAACATATAACCACAATGTCGGCTTTGGCATCAAGTGCCGCTTTAACACCATCCTCAACGCTCTTGAATCCGAGATTGTCGATAACTTCATAGCCTGCTGCTGCAAGGAAGTTGCAAGAAAACTGCGCTCTTGCCTGTCGCATGGCAAGGTTACCTATGGTTAGCATGAATGCCTTAGGTCTGCGTCCGCTCTCCTCTGTCTGTATGCGCAACTGCTCAAATTCCTCGCCCAATCGTCTCGTGGCTATGGTAATGGATTTGATCTCTTCGTCGTGACAACCGCATCCGCAAACGGCACTCTTTGGGCGTTTGCCTTCGGAAAGTTCGCTGAAATTGGGATATTGGTTTGTTCCCAAAAGTATCTCCTTGCGCTTTGCAAGAGCTGTGCGACGGCTCTCTGCGGTCTTTTCTATATCCGCCTGAACCTTACCCTCCTTTACAGCTTTATGGAATCCGCCCTCGTTCTCTATTGCAAGGAACTGTTTCCATGCTTCGTTGGCTATTGATGCAGTGAGGCTTTCTATATAGTATGAACCTCCCGCAGGGTCGGCAACCTTGTCGAGGTGACTCTCGTGCTTCAATATCAGTTGCTGGTTCTTTGCTATGCGCATGGCAAAGTCGGTAGGTTCTTCATAGACAGTGTCGTATGGCGTTACTGTTATTGATTCCACACCTGCTATTGCCGCGCTCATCGCTTCGGTCTGTGTGCGGAGCATGTTTACATACGAGTCGAACAGTGTGAGGTTGAACTGCGATGTCTCGGCATGTACAATCATCTTGCATGCGCAACGGCATTCGGGTGAGTATTGCTCTACAATCTTTGCCCATAGCATACGTGCTGCACGGAACTTTGCAATCTCCATGAAGAAGTTGCTCGAAATGCCCATGTTGAACTTAATCTTTTTGGATACAGCGTCAACAGGAATGCCGGCTTCGGTTGCAACGGCAAGGTATTCATTACCCCAAGCAATGGCATAACCAAGTTCTTGTGCAATATATGCTCCGGCATTGTTCAGCTTACCGCTGTTCACGCCAATACAACGCATCTTTGGCATTGCAGCAGTTGCCTCTATCAGGGCTTTCATCACCTCTGTGTAATTCTCGGAGACCTTGCCTGCGAACATCTCCTTTTCAATAGGGTCGTAGTTTATTGAGCCTCGTATGTCTTCGAGGTTGAATCCACGTTGTCTGTAATATTCCACAAGCAGAGTGGTGAACTCCACAACCTTGCTGTGGCATACATTGAAGTTCAGTTCAACCTTTTCTGCGTCAATGCCGTTGAGCAGAGTGGGGATATACTCGGGTGTAACCCATTTGCCTTTTACCCTGAACGCTATCGATTCAACGCCCTCGGCAATTATTTTCTTTGCTTTGGCATTGGCTTCCGTAGCATCGGCAATGTTCAGATCCTGACGTACAAGCCAGTTGTTCTCGGCTCTGTTTCCGCGAGTGAACGGGAATTTGCCGGGAATCTCGCTTTCGCACCCTTTCGGCAAGTCCTCCTTGCGGTAGAACGGGTTTACGTCGAACCCCTCGGCTGTTCTCCAAATCATCTTCTTGTCATAGTCGGCACCTTTAAGGTCCTCTATAATCTTGTTCTTCCAATCCTGGGATGTCACCGGTTGGAATTCATTGAAAAGTCTTTCCTTTTCCATTATGTCGAATGTTATGTTATCTGTTTAAAGGCGTCTTGAAATATACTACTTTACATAGAATTTCTTACCGCCCCTTATGTATATGTTTCCTTTTACGGGCTTGAGGACTTTTATTCCCTGAAGATTGTAGATTGCACCGTTTTCAATTGTCTCTTCCGCAATCTCCACAACAGCAGTCTCCTCTTCGCCTGAATCTTCAAGTTCTTCCCATTCGAGAATGAACTCTTTTATTGTCAAGCACGATTTATAGTCCAAATTAACGATCAGACCCAATGAAACTTCTGTTTCAGCCTCAAGGGTAAATTCAATTTCGTTCGAGAATACGGTTGCATGGTCATATTCCTTCATTTTGGTGTATGATATCGCACTTGCGACATTCTCTGTATCGGGTAATCCGGTGCCTTGTGCCGCAACAAGGTAGCTGTTTCCGCTTTGTCCCTCCCACTTATCGTAATACTTGGCAATAAACTTGTACTTGCCTGCCGGCAGTGTAGCAGTCTGGTATGTCTTGTGGTTTTTTACAGCACCGAATCCGTCCCAATTTGATGTGAATGTCATAAAGTAATCCTTTTGGGCATCGACATGGGCACCTGTTGTTACGTTGCCGTTTCTTCCGGCATTCTCGATAGTCCACCCTGTCAGTTCGTAAAAGCGGTTGCTTATATTGGGGTTTACCAAGTTGTTGGAATGTGCAAATTCTGCGCAGTAATTGGTGAGGTAGAGTGATGTTACATCCTCTTTGCTTATCTCGTCACCGTAGCTGAGGCTGAAAACACCTTTCGACAAGCCCCATGCATCACCGTCAGGACCGAATCCGCTACGTACTCCGTTGTTTCCGTTCGATGCACGGTCAATGACATCGCCTCCGCTCTGGTTGAAGTCGTAGTAAAGTACAAGGTCGCTGTATGTACCAGGGTTTTCAATAGGACTGTTGCACACCTCAATAAGTGCTGCATTGCTGAGTGCTTTCTTCCAAATACGCAACTCGTCAATCTGTCCGTTCATCTTGGCATTGTCATTGCCTATGGCAAACTGGCTCAGCGATGGAATGCTTGCATTGTATGATATATAGTCTTTCTCAAAATATACACCATCGCGGTACAGAGTTACATAACCGCCTTCCAGTACAATTGCATAGTGATGCCATTCGTTAGCTATGATATAGCCAGAATATCCTCTTACTTTTCTGTTGCCTATAAATATATTTACCCTGCCATCGGCTTCTGTGGTAACAAGGAATGTCGATTCGCTTTCTCCCAAACCAAGACAATTGTTTTCAAGATTGTCCGGACGCATCCACCATTCAACTGTAAATGCACTGCTGCTTCCCGAAAAACCGTTGGTCGATGCAGCGACTTTTGCATTC
>JAFZFM010000076.1 GCA_017555865.1 Bacteroidaceae bacterium | reverse complement strand
TTCACGCGCCGTAATACACCAGGCCTTGAACAAGCGTTGTGCTCCGGCATTCCTTAACCGTATTCACGAAATCATAAACTTTGACCAACTTGGCACAGAGGCAATCCTTGACATCGTTGATCTTGAACTTGAGCAGATTATGAAGCGAGTGACAGAACTTGGCTACAGTATTGAGCTTACAAACGAAGCCAAGCAGTTCCTTGCCGACAAGGGATACGATGTACAGTATGGCGCGCGCCCACTGAAACGCGCATTGCAGAACTATATAGAAGACGAATTGTCGGAACTGCTGCTTAACAATGAACTCAAGCAAGGCGACAGCATTGTTGTAACAGCAAATGAAAGCAACAGCGACAAATTAATTTTTGAAGTAAAAAGATAAATAAGGAAACATCTTCCAATATGAATAATTCCCCTGACAGACGTGTCTGTCAGGGGAATTATTCATACTTACTGTTTACTTTGGAAAAACAACGGATAATGTATCAATAAATGCTCAATTACTTGATTCTGCCAAGGATAGTAGCCACCTCTCTTTCCATCACCGGTACCGGTACTACCCTATATGTAGGCATGTCGGGGTGCAGCACAACAAGATTCATGCGGCTTATCTTTATACCGTAGTTTTTCTCCAACATATAACGGTAAAGATTCTGCTGCAGGCAGTAATGGATATACGAAGTATCTGTGAGGTGTTCAAGGCCGTTCATGCCGTTAGCCCAGGGATTTCTCTCGGTAGGGTCGACCTTATTGCTGCGTTTCCAGTCATACATTTCGTAGGTACCATCGGCACACTCGCAAACAAAGTCTATTGTTCCGGCCATTCGGGAATCAGCATCAAACACACGCCACTCGGTGCGGAAAGGAACAAAACGCACATTTCGCTCAAAAGCCTTGAAGTAACTCCACTCACGCGAAATGTCAATAGTCTGACTGCATTTCACATATTCGCCATTGTAATATACGTCACAAAGCAATTCGGGTGTTGTCTTGCCATTGAGATAGTCCTCAATCTGTTTGTGGACAAAAGTTCCAGCCTGACTTGCAACAGCACCTTTACTTTCCCATACTTCGCGAAGTTTCTTTGCCTCGAGTTCGTTACCACAACACTTCTTAAGGCTTATCGCAACCGCATCAAACTCCCTGAAGAACATACCGACCACATTGCTCACCGAACGCATTTCAACATCACCAAGCATATAACGGTGCTCCTCTTCGTTAAAAGAGAGTTTTCCATCCTGTTCGAATGTAATATCCGAACCATTCAAATTTTTATTTATCATTGTTTTAATATTTTTCTTCAATTATTTATCGGCACAATTTGAGATATCTCCCGCATGGTAGATATGACCAGATTGGCGATAATGTCATTCCTGGCAAGCGTAGCAACATGAGTTCTCTTAATGGAATTGAGATTCCTTACATAATATCCGGGATGACAATTAGCGTTAAGGTTGTTTTTTTTCAACTATCAGTGCAGAATCCTGTATAGCAGTTCGCGCATTATTTCACCATCGGTGGTCTGAGGCCCTTCGGCACCTTTTGACTGTGCATCGGCAAGGCGTATCAAATGCAAAATTTCAAGCACATGCACAGCCTTATAGTTTCGCATGGCCTTTATGTAATCACCCACTCCCCATGCACTGCGCAAGCCAAGAAACTCTGCAACTCCGCGCTCACTCTTGTCGGGAGCATAATAGCACATCATAACATTTGAGAAGAAACCGAAAAGCAATGCTAGTGTCATCTGTATGGGGTTCTTCTTGGGATTCTGGGCAAAATAGTTTATTATCTTGTTTGCCTTTAGTATATCCTTGTTCACAAGTGCATTCTGCAGCTCGAAATTATTGTATTCCTTACTGATACCAATATGTTCCTCAACAAGTTCTGGGGTGATATTAACAGAACCTACCGGCAAAGCAATCGCAAGTTTGTCTATCTCTCCTGCAAGTCTCGACAAATCAGCACCTACCGATTCCTTCATCATTAGCACCGACTTGTTGTCAGCTGTAAGCTGTTTCTCGCGAAGATAGCTGTTTATAAATGCCGGCAACTGGTCTTCGCGCATTTTTTTGGAGTCGAGTACCACACCTGAGCGTTCGAGTTCCGAAGCGACTTTCTTACGTTTGTCTATTGAACCGTTCTTATGGGCAAATACAAGTACCGTTGTGGGCTGAGGTGCCTGCAGATAGAATTGAAGGGCATCAAGATTCTTCAACATCTGCGCCTCTTTTACCACAATAACCTGACGCTCGGCCATCATGGGAAAACGCTTTGCTGCAGTGACAATGGTGTCTATATCAGTATCAAGTCCATAAAAGACAGTCAAATTGAAGTCACGCTCCACCTCGGTGAGAGCATTCTCTATTATGTAACTTGTAATCCTGTCGGTAAAATACCCCTCCTCACCCATCAGATAATAGACAGGCTTGTAGACTCCGCTTTTAAGCTCCGACATTATGGATTCATATGTATATTTTGCCATATTTTTCTTTTATCAAGTAAATTCAGGATAAAATCCCTATCTTTGCGAAGCACAAAGATACAAAAATGCTTGCATTAAACCTACCTGCATACGAAACTAAAATTACGGAAAACGACGGCAAGAGACAAATTTTTGACATCTTGCGAAAATGCTACGTGGCACTGACTCCCGAAGAGTGGGTGCGCCAGCATTTTGTACACTACCTTATTGACCATAAAGGCTATAGTAAAGCATTAATGGGAAACGAGGTTTCCATTCTTCTCAACAATACCAAACGACGCTGCGACACAGTGGTTTATGATCGCTCAATGCGCCCACGCGTCATCGTTGAATATAAAGCACCAAGTGTAAGAATCACCAAAGAGGTTTTTGCACAGATTTCGCGTTATAACCTTATTCTCAAAGTCGACTATCTGATTGTCAGCAACGGTATACAGCACTATTGCTGCAAAATGGACTACACCGACAACACATTTGTGTTTTTACAGGAAGTTCCCGAGTACAATAAAATTATTGACGTTGAATAAAAAAGCTGTTTTTAGGCGTATAAAGCCTAAAAACAGCGCAGTTTTCTAATTGTAAATGAACATTTTAAGGGCGAGCACAACAAAAGAACCTTTTTAGTCATCCTATTGATACATCGCAAATGTTTATAACAGATTTTCATCTGTTGAACTGCTGCATATAACGTATTTTCAGAAGCATATCATCATCAACAGCCGCAGTTGCACTACACTGCTCACAATCATTGCACGCTGCAAGCGTCTCACCATATGGGCTCAAAATGACACTATGTCCCTTATATGTACCATATTCATCCTCACCAACACGGTTGCTTGCTGCCACATAACATATATTCTCAATTGCGCGCGCACGAACAAGCGTATCCCAAGCAAGCAGACGGCTGTCGGGGAAGTTTGCCGAAACAAGCAACACATCATATTGCTGCCTGTTATAAAGGAATGCAGGAAAACGCAAGTCATAACAGATTGCCGGCCTTATGCGCACTCCACGCCAATGCCAAACAACAGTTTCTGCCCCGGGTGTAAAGACCTTGTCTTCACCGCTGTACTCAAAAAGATTATTCTTGTCATATTTCCCCATAACACCATCGGGGGTTATGAAGTACATGCGGTTATAGTATTTACCATTTTCATGGGTCATCACAGGAACAGCCATAGCCGCATCGTATTCAATCGCAAGGCGTGTCATCAACTGCACTGTTTTGCCACAGAACTCCTCGGCAACACCCTGGGGTTGCATACAGAAACCTGTTGAACACATTTCGGGAAAAAGATAGATGTCGGCACGTTCAGCATTCTTCAACAATTCCCCCATGCGAGCAATGTTTGTCTCAACATCCTTCCAGGCAATATCCTGCTGTATTACTGTAATTTTCATTATAATAAAAGATTCCGAAAGGAGTGTTACCACCTTTCGGAATTACATTAACAAAGATTAATTAAACAGTTCATCTCTTTGGAGATATGCAATAACATCTCCACGATTGACATGATCGCCTTGCTTTGCACATATCTCAACTACACGACCACCAAGACCAGTTGCTACAGGTTGCAATTCACCCCATGGTGTTATAATTGTACAGAAGAGTTCATCGGGGGCAAAATGACGGCCTATTGATGGTGCAAGAGACTCACCATCTACAACAATCTCCCATACAATCTGTCCCTTTTCAGCAGCTACTATAGGATCGGCCTTTGCATGCTTTATAGCCTTGATTTCCTCTATGCTGACACCCTTGCTTGCCATTTCGCCGTCCTTTGCCTTTTCAATATCGGCAAGGAAACGCTCTTTGGCAACTCCGCTTCTGTAATCGCGATACTGTCGATCGTGCATAGCGAATTCCCAAAGTTCCTCATCGTCTTGGCCGGACTCCCAACCAAGTTCTTCCATCTCCTTGCAATACTTGTCCAGAACATCGGGATAGAAACTCTGTGGATCAGCATCGGTAAATTCAAGCCCTTTCTGTTTTGCCAACTCAACAATTTCGGGTGCAACTTCACCAGGCAAACGACCACTCTTACCAAGTATCATACCCCACATGCTCTCATCCATACGGCTGAAACGTGGTTCATCCTGAGCACGGGAAAGCAGGTTCATCAATGCGATGTTCTTTACATATTGGCTGAAAGGTGTTACAAGAGGAGGATAACCTACACGTGGCCATACATATGCAACCTCATTGAATAGCTCTACCATAAGATCATCAAGGGTATATGTAGGTTTTCCCTTGCTCTGGAGAATTCCGTTTATTCCCTTGTGTACTCCGGCAAGGTCGGACATCATCGAACCCATCATACCACCAGGCAGACCACTTGTAAGCAACAATGAACTCATGAGCTTATTGTTGTTGTCCATGAATACACCCATCCAATCGTCAATAAACTCCTGGGTGAGAGAACGTACTTTCATGTAAGCGTTCATGTTGATTTCCGGAACTTTAAAGCCAGCATCTTTAAGCATTGCTTGAACGCTTATCACATCGGGGTGAACCTTGCCCCACGACAATGGCTCAACAGCTGTATCAATGATATCACAACCATTCTTACATACCTCAAGAATAGAAGCCATTGAAAGGCCGGGACCACTATGTCCATGGTATTGTATGATTATTTCGGGATGTTTATCCTTGATACTCTTCACAAGACGACCAAGAAATGCAGGACGACCAATACCGGCCATATCCTTAAGACAAATCTCACTTGCGCCAGCCTCAATAAGTTCATCGGCTATAGAGCTATAATACTCAACAGTATGTATAGGCGAAGAGGTTATACACAACGTTGCCTGAGGAATCATACCGGCCTCTAGAGCATATTTGATTGAAGGTATAATATTACGTGTATCGTTCAAACCACAGAAAATACGTGTGATATCCACCCCTTGTGCCTTTTTTACCTTATACATCAGGCGTCTTACATCAGCTGGTACAGGGAACATTCTGAGCGCATTAAGCGCACGGTCAAGCATATGTGTCTGGATTCCGGCGTCATTGAATGGTTTGGTAAAACTACGCACTGCTTTGTTCGGATTCTCGCCAGCCATTAGATTCACCTGCTCAAACGCTCCACCGTTTGTTTCCACACGTGCAAAACAGCCCATTTCAATAATTGCCGGAGCAACCTTCTCCAACTGACTTGCAAGAGGCTGGAATTTACCCGATGACTGGAACATGTCACGATAGACAAGACTGAATTTAATCTCTTTTTCCATAGTGGTAAGTTTTATTATTACATATTATCTTTTAATAATTAGTCTTCACTAATTGCAAAGTTAACCTATTTACCAATAAATCCTAATAATTTCCCCTTTTTTTTCATTTTTACACATAATGAAAATAATGGAGTTTTCTTGTTCATTTTATACATTTATTTTGGTACAAGTGTGGCGAAATCTTAAAAAGCACACGCAAGTGACGAGATTTATTTACAAAATTTCACCCCTTTATTTATAATTTTACCACATATTTTGTGGTTTTACCAACAAAGCATGGTGTATACCGCCATTATTTCGTAGTTTGAAAAGTAAATAAGAACTTTGCAACCGAAAAGAGAAGAAACAAACAAAAAACATAACAATAATGAAACATTTTTTACAGTATGTTGAAGACGCCGTAAAAAGCGGTTGGGAATCTCCGGCAATCAGCAACTACGGAGCCAACACTCTTACATACAAAGATATTGCAACCAAAATATCAAAACTTCATATATTCTTCAAAGAACTGAATATAAAAGAAGGCGATCATATTGCCATTTGCGCAAGAAACTCGGCAGAATGGTGCGCAACATTCCTTGCCATAACATCATACAAAGCAGTGGCAGTACCCTTGCTTCCCGATTTCCACCCCGAGAATATTGCGCAACTCACAAAACTCTCAAACAGCCGTATGCTGTTTGTAGATAAATCCATATTCGCCGGACTTAAGCGCGAAAATGCATTGAAAACACTGCAGGATATAGAGGATTTTTACGGAATATACAACATTGTAGACATCTCTATTATAGAAGATTATACATATACAATTAAAGTATCTCACGAAGATTTGAATACACTTTTCGAGAAGAGATACCCTGCTGGCTACTCTATTAATGATGTAAAAATTCCATACGGCAATCTCGACGACCTTGTACTTATAAGCTACACTTCGGGAACAAGCAGTTCACCCAAAGGAGTAATGCTTACAGCAAAATCGCTGTCTGCGAATGTTGAAATTGCGCGCAAGCTTGTACCGGTAGCCGTAAAAGAAAAGGGTTCGTCATTGTCAATATTGCCTTTGGCACATATATTTGGTCTGGCATTTGATTTTCTGTTCCTCTTCTCATGCAACTGCCACATAAACATATTTACAGAAAAACCGGTTCCTGCACGCTTGCTAAAGGCACTGGCCGATGTAAAACCATTCATATTCCTTACTGTACCATTGCTGGTCGAGAAGATTTTCCGCGCAAAGGTTATCCCGACACTAAAAAAACCGGTAATGAAGATGCTTACATCTATACCCGGTATCAGAGGGTTGATTTACGGAAAAGTACGTTCAAAAATCATCAGCACATTTGGTGGTAATCTTGGAAAAGCCGGATTTTTCATTGGTGGAGCGGCAATAAGCAAGGATGTGGAAAAGGTGATGAAAAAAATCAAGATTCCTTTTGCTGTTGGTTACGGAATGACAGAGTGTGGTCCACTTATCAGTTATGTAGGATCGGCCCACCCCACCATTAGCGAAACTGGAGGTGTTGCAGCACCAACAATTGAACTGCGAATAGACTCGGATAGACCAACAAAGATTCCAGGAGAGATTCAGGTACGTGGTGATGTTGTCACAACCGGATACTACAACAACGAGGAGGCAACCAAGGCTTCATTCACCAAAGACGGTTGGTTAAAGACAGGCGATATGGGTACACAGAGCCGAAAAGGTACTGTATATATAAAAGGACGCTGCAAGAACATGATTCTTACAGCCAGTGGACAGAACATTTACCCCGAGGAGATTGAAGACCTGATAAACCAGCAGCCATTCGTCATCGAATCAATCATTGTAGGACGCCAGCACGCACTGGTTGCACTTGTAGTTATAGACAAGGATGCCATGAAAGCTGCCGGAATAACAACCGAAGAGAAGATTATGGAGACAATAAGTTCAAGCGTTCTTGCACTAAACTCAAAGCTACCGCCATACAGTCAGATAGGACGCTGCGAAATCCGTGTTGAGCCATTTGAAAAGACTCCTAAGCTAAGTATTAAACGATTTATGTATAACTAATTGTATAACAAACAACTACAAAAATCATGGAACACTTTTTGACCCACATTGACAACTCAATAAAGACCAACTGGAATCATCCGGCATTGAGTAACTATGGTGCAAATGACTATACATACGGCGAGCTAGCTGCCGAGATTGAAAGAATGCATATTCTGTTCGAGAAATGCGGAATCAAGAAGGACGAAAAAATCGCCCTCTGAGCAAAAAACTCTGCCGAATGGTGTATAACATATCTGGCAATCGTTACATATGACGCAGTATGCGTACCCTTGCTACCAGACTTTCTGCCACAAAACATTGCCGACTTGACACGTCTGTCGGACAGCCGTATTCTCATGCTCGACAAGGCTATTCTTGGAAACCTCAAGCGCGACAATATTGTTCCACAGTTTGCAAAGCTGAACGATTTCTGCGGTTTGGTAGATATCACCAATCTCGAGGTACATGAAAATTGCAACGGCAAACTCGACGGTGTTGTTAAAGAGGTAGAGAAATGCTTTACAGAGCGTTTCCCCAATGGTGTAAAGAAAGAGGATATAAACTACGCAAAGAGCGACTTTGAGACATTGGCTGTAATAAGCTACACATCGGGAACAAGCAGTTCACCAAAGGGCGTAATGCTTACATCACGTTCAATTTCATCAAACGTAGATTTTGCACGAATACACATTCCATCAAGCCCACAGGATACCATTCTGTCAATACTTCCACTTGCCCACATCTTTGGACAGATATTTGACTTCGTATATCCATTGACTTGTGGTTGCCACGTAAACATTTTCACAGAAAAGCCAATCCCAGCACGCCTTTTGAAGGCTCTTGCCGAGGTTAAGCCATACATGTTCCTTACTGTACCCCTTCTTATTGAGAAGATTTTCCGTGCAAAGGTTATGCCACAGTTACAGAAACCCGCAATGAAGGTTCTTTTGGCAATCCCTGGTATCAAAGGTATCATATGCAAGAAAGTTCGCGAAAAGCTCATTGCAACCTTTGGTGGCAACATAACCAAGGGAGGTATTATCCTTGGTGGAGCAGCACTCAACAAGGAGGTTGAGAAGGTGATGAAGAAGATCAAGCTCCCCTACACTGTCGGTTACGGTATGACCGAGTGCGGTCCATTGCTCAGTTACAAGCGTTGGCAGGACTTTGTTATGCGCTCATGTGGTGCTGTTGCACACCCTGGTGTTGAAATCCGTATCGATTCACAAGACCCAGCAAGAATCCCTGGTGAAATACAGGCAAAGGGAGCTTCAATAATGGAAGGTTACTACAAGAACGAGGAGGCGACAAATGCCACATTCACAGCAGACGGATGGTTGAAAACCGGAGATATGGGTCTTATGGACAAGAATGAGAACATATTCATCAAAGGACGTTGCAAGAACATGATTCTTACCGCCAACGGTCAGAATGTATATCCCGAAGAGATTGAAGATCTTGTAAACCAGTTGCCTTTGGTTATGGAATCACTTATAGTAGGCCGCAAGCACGGACTTACAGCACTCATTGTTCCAAACAGCGATGCTGTTGCCGAAGCAGGAATTGCAAAAGAGGAGTTGCAGAAACAGATGGAAGAGAGCCTTACAGAACTAAACGCACAGCTCCCTACCTATAGTAAAATCACTGCGTGCGAGATTATGGATGCACCTTTTGAAAAGACTCCTAAGTTGAGTATAAAGAGATTCATGTATAAATAATATTTTTTGATAGTTGTGTTTGTGAAGGAGGTATGTCATTAATTT
>JAFZFM010000075.1 GCA_017555865.1 Bacteroidaceae bacterium | reverse complement strand
TGCTCTGTTCCATCTCCTCGCTTATCTGCTGCATCTGGCGCTCGGCAACAAGGTCGCGTTTCTCCTTGCGGTATTTTGCCGACTTGTTTGCCTTACCGCGGTTTGTGAGGCGGTCGAGTGTCTCCTTTATCTGTTTTGATACATCCTCCTCGTTCACATCGTTCTTGTCGAAACGCTTGTGCTGGCGGTCGCGGTCCTTGCGGCTGCCCTGTGAAGGAGAGTTGTTGTTCTTGTTACGGTTGCCACTCCACTCCTTGCCGCCACCGTTGTTGCTCTCCTTAACCTCGTTGATGTCGACACGCTGGCTGTTTATACGCTGGCGTTTCTTTTTCTTGTCGCCATCGTTGCTGTTGCCACCGTTGTTGTTCTGCTGCTGTTTCTGTACATCACGCTGCTGTTTACGCTGCTCTTCGCGTTGTTTGTCCTTCTCCTCACGCTCTTTTCTCTTCTCTTCCTTGCTCTTCTTCTTTGGGCGTGTAGACTGGTTTATTGCCGACAGGTCAATCTGACCAATGATGTTCAGTTTTGGAGCTACCTCCTCAACCTGTGTCAGCTGTGGCTGTGCCTCCTCTTTCTCTGGCTCTACAGGTGCAGTTGCCTTAACCTCGGGTTTCTCCTCGGTTTTTACCTCAACTTTTGGCTCCTCTTTTACAGGTGCTGGCTCAACGGGCTTCTCCTCAACCACAGGGACCGGTTTTGCCTCCTCCTTTTTCTTTGGCTGCATTTTGCGGTTCAATGCGTCGAGGTCGATACGTCCGGTCACCTTTATTATAGGCTCCTCCTTTACAGGCTGTTTTTCCTGTGGCTTTTCAACCACAACAGGCTCGGGCTCTTTTACAACAGGTTTCTCCTCCACAACAGGTGCAGCCTTTGGCTTCTCTTTGTTCTGGCGTTCCTTTGTAAAATTATCCGACTGTATGCGGGCCTTCTTGTCTGCGCTGAACTCTTCAATGAGCATGTTGTAACCGTTTTCGGGAACAACTGCATTGGGGTCTTCCTTAATGTCGAATCCCTTTTTCTGCAGGAATTCAACTATTGTTGAAAGGCCCAGGTTCAACTCCTTTTGTACTTTATTTAATCTTATCTTCATTACTTGTACTTTTCTTTTGGTTTACCTTGATTGTAATCTTATTCCTCGTCCTCAAATTCTGCCTGCAGAACTTCAATAACGTGGTCAACAGTGTCCTCCTCAAGGTCGGCTTTCTCTATGAGAACCTCACGAGGAGCGTTAAGTACTGCCTTTGCTGTGTCAAGGCCTATCTTCTTGATAGCTTCAATTACCCACTCCTCAATCTCGTCGCTGAACTCGTCGAGGTAGATGTCATCCTCCTGCTGTGCGTCGATTTCGCGATATACGTTGATGGTGTATTCTGTAATCATACTTGCAAGCTTGATATTGAGACCGTCCTTACCGATAGCAAGTGAAACCTCCTCTTTCTTCAGGTTTACATCTGCAACACGCTTCTCCTCGTCGAGTTTGATCTCCTGAATCTTGGCAGGGCTGAGTGCGCGCTTGATGAAAAGTTCGATGTTGGAAGTGAATGGGATTACGTCAATGTTCTCGTTGCGCAACTCGCGAACGATACCGTGGATACGTGAACCCTTTACACCAACACATGCACCAACCGGGTCAATGCGCTCGTCGTATGTCTCAACGGCAATCTTTGCGCGTTTGCCAGGGATACGTGCAATCTTTCTGATGGTGATGAGACCGTCGTTGATCTCGGGTACCTCAAGTTCGAACAGACGCTGCAGGAACATTGGCGATGTACGGCTCAGAATGATTTTTGGGTTGTTGTTCTGGTTGTCTACACGTGCAACAACTGCGCGCACGTTGTCACCCTTACGGTAGAAATCGCTTGGAATCTGCTCGCTCTTTGGAAGGATAAGTTCATTACCCTCATCGTCAACGAGCAACAACTCCTTTTTCCAAATCTGGTAAACCTCACCGCTTACAATCTGACCAACTTTCTCGCTGTACTTGTTGTAGAGGCTGTCCTTCTCCAACTCCAGAATCTTTGAAGCAAGTGTCTGGCGCAGGTTAAGGATGGCGCGACGTCCGAATTCTGCAAAGTTTACAATCTCGCTCACTTCCTCGCCCTCCTCGAAAGTGTCGTCGATGAGCTGAGCTTCACTTAGTGAGATTTCGAAATTGCTGTCCTTTACTTCGTTGTCGGCTACTACCACTCGACGGCGCTGTATCTCAAAGTCACCACGGTCGGGGTTTACGATAACCGAGTAGTTCTCGTCTGTACCAAAGATGTTTACGATAACTTTGCGGAAACTCTCTTCGAGTACGCTGATCATTGTAGTACGGTCGATGGTCTTCGACTCCTTGAATTCTTGAAATGTGTCAAGAAGGCTGATTGTTTCTTCTTTCTTTGCCATATTTATTTGAAATTTATAATATACTTAGTGTATTTTACGCCATCGTAGGCAAACTGCAGATCTTCCTCTACAAGTTGCGGACGCTTGGCGCCTTCCGGTTTCTCCTTTCTGGAGATAGTGATGGTGAAGTTCTCCTCGGTTGCATCCTTCATAATACCTTTGAGTTTCTTGCCATCCTTTGTAAGTACTTCCACCTCAAGACCTATGTGGTTCTTGTATTGCTGATAGACCTTGAATGGCTGTCCCAGACCTGCCGAACCTACTTCAAGTTCATAGTCGTCAGCCTCGCCGTTGAGTCCGTTCTCGATATGTCGGCTCAGCTCGGCGCAATCCTCAATCCATACACCTTCGGCATGGTCTATTTCCACTGTAATTTTGTCGTCTTTGCTGATAACTACATCTACTAAAAAGTACTCCTTGTCTTTGAGCCACTCGTTTGTCAAGTCAATAACCTGTTGTTTGTCAATCATATAGGTAAACTTACGTTTTGGTTGATATGTGTATTTAATAAAAATGAGGGGCTCTCAAGCCCCTCACCATCATCATTTCAATGCAAATTTAGTAATAAAAGGTAAGTTGTGCAAGTCTTTTTTATCTTTTTATTATAGTATGTTCAAATATTAGTGCTGTTTTTTGTATCTTCGCCGGCGTTAATTCTAAAATAATAGTATGCGAACCAACAAGAGCAGCCGTTCAAACATGCGTTTCCTTTTCGGTAGCGTTGCATTTTTTGCAGTTGTAATAATAAGCATAATGCTGTTTACCTATTATGCAATGCGCGAGGCGTGGAAAAAATCGCCCGACGCAAAGTATACATATACAGTGAGTTTCTCACCTTCGTTTGCCGGTGGTAACTATCAGGTATTCATGGACGACAGTCTTCTTTATGCGGGTAACCCGTTCAATGCCGATACCGTGCTTACGGTTGCGCGTTACACAACTGTTGAACCTGTTACTGTTGCCGGAATAGACACTACTGTGCAGGTATCACATTTTACATCCTCATCGACACTGTTCGTGGTAGATGGCAATACTGATATTCCGACAATGATAGGTGTCGGGGAAAACAACCGCTTCCATCTTTCATTGGAGAATGGTAGGGTTGTTGTAAAGTAATGTAAACAATAATGGCGACCTCGAGGTCGCCATTATTGTTTATTCGGTTTTTTGAGGGGTGAGCAGTTTCCTGTACCCGTCATTGTCGTTCAGTATCCTGTATGCCTCCTTCAGGTCGATATCCTCGCGCATGTTGTAGATTATTTCTCCTTTTTGCCCATAATATCTTTTTATAATCTCGGTGGCAAGCATAATTCTGATATCCTCGGAAAAATGCTGCAGTGAATAGTCGAGGTTGGACTGCAGTTTCTTTTCCAGAGCCTCTATTTCCAGCTTGGTGATTTCGCCCAAACCCTCGAACTCAATCATTTTCTTGAGGTTTGAGAGTATCTTTGCACTTTGCAGGTCGTAGCTGAAATTGATCTCTTTCAGGTATGCCGTAAACTCGTCGTATGTGCTGTCGCTTATACTGAACTCTTCGGGGGCTGCAATGCTTTTGTTCTTGATACAGAAGTCTGTTGCAAAGTCAAAAAGCGCCATGTCTTGTACAAGATAGAACAGTAGGGTAGAGAGTTCTTCGCTCTTTGGCTCAATGTCGGGGCGTATGCCTCCACCATCGCGCACCTCACGGCCTGAAGCTGTGTGGAATACGTTTGTGAGGCTGTCGGGAACACGTGTGCTCTTGCCGTCATCTATCATGTGTGAGTAGTCGAGTGCCTGTACGCAACGTCCGCTTGGTATGTAATATTTCGCAGTTGTAAGTTTCAGGTAACCGCCGTGATTTACCCTGCGGGTACTCTGTACAAGTCCTTTTCCGAATGTGCGCTCGCCAATTATTACCGCGCGGTCAAGGTCCTGAAGTGCGCCGGCAACAATCTCCGATGCCGAGGCTGTCTGCCCGTCAACAAGAACTGCAATAGGTGAAACGGTATCTATTGGCTCGCTCTTGGTCTTGTAAATCTCGTTCGACTGCTTTATCTTTCCTTTTGTAGTGACAATTGTTTTTCCTTTAGGTACAAAAAGGTTTACAATCTCAACAGCTTCGTCAAGAAGTCCTCCTCCGTTGCTTCTCAAGTCTATAACAAACGATGTGGCTCCCTCCTTTTTCAACTCCACAACAGCGCGACGCATTTGTTTGGCACACTCCTCGGTGAAACTTTCGAGCAGTATATAGCCTATGTTCCCTTTGTAAATGCCATAATATGTTACCGGTGGCAGTGCAATGCTTGCACGCTCTATTGTGAACTTTATGCTGCTCTTTTCGCCGGGGCGCTCAACCTCTATTGTAAGTTTTGTGCCCGGTTCGCCACGCAGCATGTCGCTTACGCTGTCGCTGCTCATTCCAACAGTGTTCTTGCCGTCAATTGACAGAATGAGGTCGCCGGCTTTTAGACCGGCCTTCTGTGCCGGCATGCCCTCGTATGGCTCGGCTATTACAGTACTCTTTCTGCCTGTGTGATAACGTATTATGGAACCTATTCCGGCATATTTCCCTGTAGTCATCATCTTCAGTTCCTCGTTCTTGTCCTCGGGGTAATATACTGTATATGGGTCAAGGTTACGCAACATTGCGTCAATGCCCTTGCCAATCATCTTCTCGGGCATAATGCTGTCTACATAAAACAGGTTCAGCTCCTTGATTATACTGTTATATATTGACAACTGTCTTGCCAATTGGTGACGGTGCTTGTCGTCGCCACGGGCTGTGAACGAAAGACATAGTATGAGTATGGTAAATAAAATGCTCTTTTTCATATTCATTGTATATTATATATCTGTTTTAACCTATTCTTGTACCGGTATTCCGGCTGCTTCAACAATTTCAATAATTGTAATGCCGCTTATTTGCCCAACAACATACCTGTTGGTGCTGTTGCATACCTCCTCACCGCTGCGTGCAAAACAATCCATGTACAATTCCCTGCCTTTCTGAATCTGAAGGCAACTGAAACTGTCGCCGGGCCTTATGCTCGAATTCTCGGTATAAACCGCTACAAAACGGTTTTCTCCAATATATTCCACTTCGCATATCCTGTCGGGTTGCCAACCAATCTTTATACGTGTGCCTTTGATAAGGTCACTTGTGTTTATGGCGTCCGGGCTGGCAAAAAGTTCCGACTCCTTCTTGGCTTTTGCTTTCAGGGTGTTACAGAATGCTTCCCAACATTCAGCTCCTGTGAGTCGGGATATTATATCAAGTATCCTCACCGATACGCTGTCGGCATTTCTTGTTGAGTAGTTCCATATACGCTCAAGTGTGGTTATGGATACATGCTCCTTGCATTCCTGTTCAATGAACTCTGCCAGTTTGACGAAACCGGAATGTGAAGTTATTCTACCGAACTTTCTTTCAACCTCGGTACGTAATGCCGAAACTTGTGGAGTGTTTATGTTTATTCCCATTTATGTAGCCGATAATTGTGGGGACAAAAATATAACATTATATTTGAAAAATAATTCCAATGTCAGAAATTGTTTGATTTTTATGTATAATAGCGAGACCTTTAAGCCCGTAGGCTGCGATACTGTATATTCATCGGGGTACTCAATGCCCGAACTTTATGCCGAAACCTCATCGGCGATTCTTTATCGTGTACGCAAGGCCGGAAAATATTTTATTATAAAGACGCCTAAAGAGAACAGCGGAAGGGGTATCGCTATGTTGCAACGCGAGTACGAACTTTCTATAGGGCTTTCGCACCCTAATGTGGTAAACGTATTTACATACGAGGAGTCTACTGTAGTTGGCCCGGGTATTGTTATGGAATATGTCGATGGGCGTAGCCTCACAGCTTTTATCAAAGAAAATCCAACATTGCCAATGCGTCGCAGGGTCTTTGAACAGTTGTTGCAGGCTGTGGCTTATATGCACCGTAGCAACATTTTACACAACGATATAAAACCGGATAATATTCTCATTACACGTGCAGGAAACGATGTGCGTCTTATAGACTTTGGACTTGCCGATGACGATGCCCATTACCTTGCCCGTACTCTTGGCTGTACTCCGGCATACGCCTCGCCCGAACTGCTTGCAAGGGAGGATGACATAGATGTCCGCAGCGATATATATTCGCTTGGTGTTGTAATGAAAGAGGTGTTTGGTAACCGCTATTCGCGCATTTCGTCAAAGTGCCTTAATATTAATAAGGTCTACCGCTATGCCAATGCCGAAGAACTGCTCAATGCATTC
>JAFZFM010000074.1 GCA_017555865.1 Bacteroidaceae bacterium | reverse complement strand
TTTTATAAAAAAATTTAAATATATATTACAAACTTTGATTTTTGTTGAAAATTAACTAATCTTGCAAATATTAAATATAAATAAAATGGCTACAAGCGGCATTGCAGAGAAAGCACTACTACTACCACCAATTACCCTACAGCAGATGTCAGGGATTAAATTGATGAACCGCACCGACACTAAATTTGTTGCGACAATTGCCCAATTGCATGAATTTCTTATTGCAGTACAGGGCAAATATTACATTCAGGAAATCGATGGCAAGCGCATAGCCTCGTACCACACCACATATTTCGACACCGACGACTACCAAATGTACCGCACGCACCACTGTGGCAGACAGGTAAGGGAAAAAATCAGAGTGCGTACATACATGGACAACGATGACACTTTTCTTGAAATCAAGAACAAGAACAACCATGGACGGACAAAGAAAAAGCGTATACCAATACAAAGTCTGGAGCACATGGAATGTGAACTGGATACAGTTATTCCCTTCATGGCAAAACACGCATGGTACACCATTGACCAGATATCACCAGTCATTGAAAACTGGTTCAACAGAATCACATTGGTCAACTACGGAAAAACCGAAAGACTCACCATTGACTTCAATCTCAAGTTCCACCACCTTAAAAGCGAATGCCACGACAGTTTACAGAAAGTGGTTGTCATAGAGTTGAAACGCGACGGGAACTTCCCATCCCCGGCACTTGACATTCTGCGGGATTTGCGCATAAAACAGTCGGGATTCAGCAAATACTGCATAGGCAGCGCATTGACAAACGACAAGCTATGGCGAAACAACTTCAAGGAGAGACTTATAATGATAAATAAAATAGAAAACAAATAACAAACCAACCAATGAAACCGATTATTACAATTCTGCTATTCATGCTGGGTACGGTAATGCCCATGCAGGCAAACAGCGATTTAGCCTTGGCAAACGCAAGCAGTGATGTTGCCACAGAGATGATTTACGACATGGACGACGATGGTACAGAGAGTACCAACACCAAGATGTCGATAGGTATTAAGGAAAAAAGACAGAGCGAAGAGTTCATAGACGTGAAACATGTAAGTGAACTGCTTCTTGCTTTCCTGACCAATCTTATAGCAATAATGATTGTTGTACGTGGTCTTTACTACCCCAAGTGCAAGCGAGGCGAATTCTTCTTCACATATATACTTATTGCAATAAGCACTTTCATGCTCATATATGTATTGGGCGATGTCAAGCTAAAGGCCGGTATAGCCCTTGGTCTATTCGCCATATTCAGTATTATACGATACCGCACAGAGCAGGTGGCCATACGAGAAATGACCTATCTTTTCATAATCATAGCCATAAGCGCAATCAATGGACTCATTGTCAGCGAGTTGAGCTATGGCGAGGTTATAATAATAAACCTGCTGTTCATATTCTCTATATGGATATGCGAAAGCAAGCTTCTCATAAGCCACTACTCATACAAGGTGATAAAGTATGACAACATAAACCTTATAACCCCCGACAAGAAGCAGGAACTGATGGCCGACCTGGAAAAACGCACAGGCCTCAAGATTGAAAAGGTTGAGGTTGGCGCCATCGACTTTCTCAAAGACGCTGTCATAGTCAAGATGTACTACCGCAGCAACGAATCAAACAACTCAGTAGATACGACATTAAAAACCCCGACAGATGAATACAAACTCAAGAACTAACCGTTTGTCAATACTGTTGCTCATTGCAATGATATTGCCTTTCACCACAGTAAATGCACAAAGTGAAAACGATGACGAATTCGGTGTATGGACAACACTCGAAGCCTCAAAGAAGATAAACAAGAAGCTCAAGGCCGGATTTGAAGCCGAATTCCGCACCATGGATGGAGTCGACGACATTGAGCGCTACTCGCTAGGTGCCAGAATAGACTACAAACTGAACAAAGAGAGCAAAATAAATGTCGGCTACACCTTCATCTACAACCAAAAGCCAAGCAGCACAAGCATCAAGGAGGCTTTTGACGAAGAGCAAGGATTGTATGACTACAACGTAGACCATGCATATTGGGTGTACCGCAACCGTTTTTATGTCACATTCTCGTACGAGTACAAAATTGGCCGATTTGAGATAGACTGGCGTGAGCGCGTACAATATACACGCACAAACTCAACAACAACCGACGAAACCAAATACCGTTGGGAATACACACCTCCCACATACGAGGATTACAGCAAGACACAAACAACAGAACCCGAATTCAAAGAGAGTAAAAACAATACGACACTGCGTTCAAGAATAAATGTAAAGTACGATATTGCAAACTGCAAGATAAACCCGTTTGCTTCTATTGAACTTTACACACGCCTTGACAAGTGGCAAAACTGCGAAAAACTTCGCTATCGCCTTGGTGCAAGCTACAAGATAAACAAAGACAACTCAATATCGGTTTTCTATCTGTACCAGGACACCAGTGACGATGACGAACCCAAAGGACACGCTATTGGACTTGAATACTCAATAGACCTATAATAACAAAAATAAGGAATAACTAATGAAAAAACTTTTTATAACAATCCTGTTGTTTTCGGTATTGCCGGCTGCAGCCCAGCAAATGCTTGTAGATAAAGGTACACAGAATCCCGAAATAATCGAGTTGGATGATTTTGAGAAAATAACATTCAACGGCACAACCGTAAACATACACCTCAACGACGGCAACACAAGCAGCAGTCCAATGGGAGATATCACCAGAATCAAGTTCGGCGATTTCACATCAATTGACAACGCCGGTAAAGCAACAACAGAACTCGTCACCTACATATCGGCCGACGAGATTGCCATAAATTGTGAAGCCGGAACAAAAGTAACAATATTCAACGTCATTGGCTCGCAGATCCTCACAACACGCCTAAAAGCCTACGGCGGTACAATCAGCATTGCCAACCTGCCCAAGGGCATATATATAGTCAAAGCAGGTGACAGAACCACTAAAATTGTAAAAAGATGAGAAAGGCACTATCAGCAATGGCGTTGTTTGCCACATGTGCCGTTCAGGCGCAGGTACTGTATGTAAACAACAACGATAACACATATCAGGCCATCGACACAAAAGAGACCAGAGAAATCACCTTTGACGAAAGCGCACAGACCATAAGGATTCTGCTTAACAACGGAGCTGCAAGTATGTTCTCGACCAACGGTATCGAAAGCATTGCACTGGCAACAACAAAACAGACAGGGTTGACATACACATTGACCCCCACCGTTGCTTTTGACGCTAACGACAGCAATAGCTACAACGAGGTGATAGAGACCATAGCCACCAATGAACTCGACGAGGAATACGACGATTTTGTTGAGAACTACTCTGTAAACCGTGTATTCACCATCACCTT
>JAFZFM010000073.1 GCA_017555865.1 Bacteroidaceae bacterium | reverse complement strand
GACAAGAGCTTTGGAAAACTACAATAAATTGAAAGAGATTCTTTCGCAGAGAGAAAAACCAAAAAACAGCAACAATTAAAAACAGCGTCACTACAAACAATATGAAAATAACATTGACAATAGGATGGAAGGAAGTGCAACAGCAGATTGATTTAAGGAATTTCTACATGGGAGAGGCCATTAAACGCCGTGAAGCAGATGGTGATATCATGCAAAGTTGCAGTGATGATAAAGAACTATTGGTTTCATTTGCCAACATGGCATGCAACGGACTTATAACAGCTGCAGCCCTGCGTTCGCACATCATAAATTTCGGCATTGACAATAACAATATAACAATCATGTTTGAAGCTGATGATGATTGCCACGAGCATTTACTGCCAAGAATACAAAAATCCATCACAGACTTTTTAGTAAACGAAATAATTCTACAGTGGCTGCTTTTGAGAAAACCACAAATGGCGCAGACATACATATATATGCGCGACGGTTTATGCAATAATGCAATAAAACTTATTGCCAAAATGTGTAATCCTCAAAGGATTCACCGCCGTGCAACAGACCTTGGCGGAATTTGAGCAGCAGTTTGAATATATAAGACAGCAGAACCATGGACAAAGAGTACGTTATAACAGAAAACAATAAACGGCTGGGAAAAATCTCGGCCGTTTATAATCCTATAACAGGAGAAGGCTCAACCTCAATAGAAAGAAAATGGATTGAAATTGAAGATTTCCCTTTGAGAAAAGTAAATTTGCCTGTTACAATGATGAACGACAGACAAGTGTTACAACTGGCTTCGATGGGAGCTGACGAATATCTTAGAAACATTCTTGGCTGCGAACCGAACAATAACAACAGAATAAGACTATGGCTTGATTTTTGCCTCAAAAGGATGAAACACGATTTTGAATATTGGGCAAAAAGCATGACAATCATATCGGACAAAGGAAAAGGACGCGACACATCGTTCACTCTTAACCGCCCACAACGGATATACCTAAAGGCGATGGAGGAACTGCGCATTGCAGAAAGACCAATTGATATAATCCTATGCAAGGCACGCCAATGGGGAGGGTCGACACTTACACAGTTATACATGTTGTGGATACAGCTAATGCATAAACAGAACTGGAACAGTGTCATTTGCGGCGACATTGAAAAGCAATCTTCTATTGTGGCCGGCATGCTTGCAAAAGTGATATCACATTATCCCAAATGGGCAACCGGCGGCAAACAGATTACCACTTCCCCATACCAAGGCGCACAGAAAACACGTGTAATAAGTTGGGGGAATAGCCGATACTCGCTAGGCTCATCACAAAAGCCCGATTCATTGAGAAGCGAAGACATAAGCATGGCACACCTCACCGAAGTAGGACTTTGGAAAGCCACCCAGGGACGGAAACCGGAAGACCTGGTACAATCCATATTCGGTTCAATAGCCAGTGGCCCCTATACAATGAAAGTAATTGAATCGACAGCCAAAGGTGTCGGTAATTTCTTTCATCGCACATGGTTAGAAGCCACAGAAGGACGCAATAACTTTACACCGGTTTTTATTCCTTGGTTCAGCATAGACCTTTACAGCAAACCTGTTGCCAAATGTGACTACCCGGCTTTTATAGACAGTATGAACGAATACGAAAAAAGCCTGTTCGGTTTGGGTGCAACACTTGAGGCCATTGCATGGTACCGGGACAAAAGGCGCGAGCTACCCGATGAATGGAGACTATTCTCGGAATTTCCATCAACGGCCGCCGAAGCTTTTCAAAGCACAGGCCGAAGGGTTTTCCGTACGGGGTACGTCAACAACATTCGCAAAGATTGTATTCCACCACTGTTTTACGGCGATATAGTTCCAAGCAACGAACCTGGGAAAAGTACAAGATTCATCCCTGCTGCACCGGGAGAAAAATGCGATGAAAACACACTTTGGATTTGGTTAATGCCCGACTGTACACAACATCTGCGCGACCGCTATATTGTAACAGTAGATGTTGGAGGCACCAGCGACAAAGCCGACTACTCATGCATTGTCGTAGCCGACCGTATTTCAATGCTCGATGGAGGTATCCCCGAAATTGCAGCCTGTTGGCATGGACACATAGAGCACGACAAACTGGCATGGAAGGCGGTTGAGATTGCACGTGCATATGACAACGCCCTGTTGGTAATTGAATCGAACACCCTTGAGACCGATGGAACAGAAGGCAATAATTTCGAATACATTCTTAACGAGATCTCGGGTAAGTACAGCAATCTATATAGCCGCACATCGCTACAGGAAATCAAACAAGGGCGACCACGCCGCTGGGGATTCCACACAAACAGTTCCACAAAGCCTATGGTAATCAATTTTTTGCTGAAGGCACTACGCGACGGGTTGTACATTGAGCGTTGTATGCCAACAACACACGAACTTGACCTTTATGAGTATAAAGAAAACGGTAAGGAGATGGGAGCTGTAGAGGGGAATCATGACGACCGCGTTATGGCAACGGCAATATTGGTATGGACATGCTACAACCACCCACTTCCTACGCCTGTACACAAGAATAATATCGCAAATAAACGCACACGCATAATCAGCGAGGCAAGCCTTTGATGTTGAATCAAGGGCTTGCTTTTTGAGAAAAATCGGAAAATATGGCTTCATAAACTCATATGCATAAAAACAGAAACAGTTTTTCTACAAATAATTTCCCTATTCACATCTTTAATTGTATATTTGTAATTAATTACGAAAACAAATTATATACAGAATAATATGAGCAAAATCATACTGACCGGTGACCGTCCTACCGGCCGCCTACATTTGGGCCATTACGTAGGTTCATTACGCCGTCGCGTAGAGTTGCAGAACTCCGGAATTTACGACAAGATATTTATCATGATTGCCGACGCGCAGGCACTGACTGACAATGCAGACAATCCCGAAAAAGTCCGCCAGAACATCATCGAGGTTGCACTTGACTACTTGTCTGTAGGCATTGACCCAAGCCAATGTACAATATTCATCCAATCGCAGGTTGCCGAACTGTGCGAACTTGCATTCTACTACATGAATCTTGTTACAGTTTCACGCCTTCAGAGAAACCCAACAGTAAAGACAGAGATTCAAATGCGCAATTTTGAAACCAGCATACCAGTAGGATTCTTTACATACCCTATTAGCCAGGCCTCGGACATAACAGCATTCCGTGCAACAACTGTTCCTGCAGGTGAAGACCAGCAGCCAATGATTGAGCAGGCAAGAGAGATTGCACGCCGTTTCAACGGCATATATGGCGAGACTCTTGTAGAGCCGGAAATTCTGTTACCAACCAATGCAGCATGTTTACGCCTCCCGGGCACCGACGGCAAAGCCAAAATGAGCAAGTCATTGGGTAACTGCATATATTTGTCAGACACAGCCGAGGAGTTGCGTCAACATGTCATGGGTATGTATACCGACCCCAACCATCTGCGAGTACAGGACCCTGGACAGGTAGAAGGCAACACTGTATTCACATACCTCGACGCATTCTGCCGTCCAGAACATTTTGAGAAATACCTGCCAGACTACCCTAACCTTGACGAATTAAAGGCGCATTACAAACGCGGCGGCTTGGGTGATGTAAAGGTAAAGAAATTCCTTATTGCAATTCTTGAGGAGGAACTTGCACCAATCCGCGCACGCCGCAAGGAGTGGGAACAGAGAATCCCCGAGGTTTATGCACTCCTGAAGAAAGGTTGCGACGAAGCACGTTCAGTAGCAGCAGCAACACTTGCTGATGTACGCCGTGCAATGAAGATAAATTACTTTGAGGACGAGGAATTGATAGCCGAACAGGCAAAGAAATTCTCACAGAAGGATTAAGCAATAACAAAGCACAAGAACGACAAAAGGATATATAATTCATGAAAGCATGTTTCATGGGACTCGGCTACATAGGCCTTCCCACAGCAATCATTGCAGCAAAGCACGGTGTTGATGTTGTAGGTGTAGACATAAACCCTAAAGTTGTTGAAGTAACCAATCAGGGCAAGCTTCATATCATTGAGCCCGGCATGGAGGAGATGTTGAAGGAGGTTATTGCCACCGGAAAATTCAAGGCCTACACAACCCCGCAAGAGAGCGATGCATACTTTATGGTTGTCCCTACACCATTCAAGGGCGACCACAAGCCAGACGTATCGTATGTTGAGGCTGCTACACGAGCCGTACTGCCACTGCTCAAGGAAGGTGACCTCTATGTCATTGAGTCAACATCACCAATAGGAACAACCGAGATGATGGCAGAAATAATCTTTGCCGAGCGCCCCGAACTTAAGGACAAGATTCACATTGCATATTGCCCAGAGCGCGTGTTACCAGGCAACGTAATATACGAGCTTGTACACAACGACCGTGTAATAGGTGGCTTGACACCGGTTTCTACCGACAAGGCAATTGAATTCTACTCACAGTTCGTTAAAGGCGAGCTCCACAAGACAAACTGCCGCACAGCCGAAATGTGCAAACTCACTGAGAACAGCAGCCGTGATGTACAGATTGCCTTTGCAAATGAACTTTCACTAATCTGCGACAAGGCTGATATAAATGTATGGGAACTTATAAACCTTGCCAACAAACATCCACGCGTTAATATTCTGCAACCCGGTTGTGGAGTTGGAGGACACTGCATTGCAGTAGACCCATACTTCATCACAGCCGACTACCCAGCCGAGAGCAAGATTATAGCAACTGCACGCGAAATAAACAACTACAAGAGTTTCTGGTGTGCAGAGAAGGTAAAGAGTACTATGCTCGAATTCGAATTAAAGAATGGTCGCAAGCCACGTGTAGCAATGATGGGTCTGGCATTCAAGCCAAACATCGACGACCTTCGCGAATCACCATCAAAGACAATCGTAGGCAAGGTGATGGGAATGTGCAACAATGCCGAAATAATGATAGTAGAACCCAATGTGGAAGAGCATGGCACATTCAAGCTCACCAACTACAAGGAGGCATACAAAAAGGCCGACATTGTAGTAATGCTCACTGCACACGACCAGTTCAAGACCTTACCATACGACGATAGTAAGATTATTCTCGACTTCTGCGGAATCTACAAGAAATAACGACTGAGTCCAAAGAATAAAAAAAGTCCAAAAACTTTAAGCCAAGCACAATGAAAGGAATTGTTTTAGCAGGAGGTTCAGGAACACGCCTTTACCCAATTACAAAAGGAGTGAGCAAACAGTTGTTGCCAATATACGACAAACCAATGATATATTACCCCATATCTGCACTAATGCTGGCAGGTATCAGGGAGATACTTATCATATCCACACCACAGGACTTGCCCGGATTCAAGCGTCTGCTTGGAGACGGCAGCGATTACGGTGTACGTTTCGAGTATGCCGAGCAACCATCTCCCGACGGACTAGCCCAGGCCTTTATAATTGGCGAGGAATTTATTGGCAATGATTCAGTTTGCCTTGTACTGGGAGACAACATCTTTTATGGAAGCGGTTTTTCAAGTATGCTCCGAGAGGCTGTACGCGCAGCCGAAGAGGATGCAAAGGCAACAGTTTTCGGCTATTGGGTTGATGACCCTGAGCGTTACGGCGTTGCAGAATTCGACAAGAATGGAAACTGTCTTTCCATTGAAGAGAAACCAGCTGAACCAAAATCGAACTATGCAGTTGTAGGACTATACTTTTATCCCAACAAAGTTGTAGGAATAGCAAAGAACATAAAGCCTTCGGCACGAGGCGAACTGGAGATCACCACTGTAAACCAGCATTTCCTTACCGATGGAGAGCTCAAGGTACAGACCCTTAAACGAGGTTTTGCATGGCTCGATACCGGAACTCACGATTCACTTGCCGAAGCGTCAATATTCGTAGAAGTAATAGAAAAGCGCCAAGGTCTTAAAATTGCATGCCTCGAAGGTATTGCCTACAGAAAAGGGTGGATTGACAAGGATAAAATGCGCACTCTGGCTCAACCAATGAGCAAAAACCAGTATGGCAAATATCTACTCAAAGTAATAGATGAAGTCGAACATTCAGGAGCAAACATTGACTGAGAAATGAAAGTTATCAAGACAGATATCGATGGCGTTGTAATCATAGAGCCCACCATTTTCAACGATGAGCGCGGCTATTTCTACGAATCTTACTCACAACGCGAATTTGCCGAAAAGGTGTGCGACACAACTTTTGTGCAAGACAACCAGTCCAAGTCATCCTATGGAGTTCTCCGTGGACTTCACTATCAGAAGCCGCCCTATTGCCAAAGTAAACTGGTGAGATGCATAAAGGGTACAGTCCTTGACTTTGCTGTAGACATTCGTAAAGGATCACCTACATTCGGTAAACATGTAGCTGTTGAACTCACCGAGGATAACCACCGACAACTATTTATACCAAGAGGATTTGCCCATGGCTTTGTAGTTTTGAGCAAGGAGGCAACATTCCAGTACAAATGCGACAACTTCTACAACAAAGAGAGCGAAGCCGCCATAGCATGGAACGACAGCACACTTGCCATTGACTGGAGAATACCAGCCGAGGACATCATACTGTCGGAGAAGGACAAGCAGAACAAGCCTATGGCAGACAGTGACGATCTTTTTGACTTCACCGTAAACCTATACTGATATGAATATACTTGTAACCGGAGCAAACGGACAATTAGGTTGTGAAATGCGCCGACTCGGTGCAGTATCCCCAAACAACTATATTTTCACCGACGTTGCAGAACTGGATATCACAAACGCACAGGCGGTAATGCTGGTTGTCAAAGAATACAACATTGAAGCTATCATAAACTGCGCTGCATACACAAATGTAGATAAAGCTGAAAGTGAACCACAAACAGCAGAACTCATAAATGCAACAGCTGTCGGCAACCTCGCAAAAGCCATGAAAGAGGTTGGAGGAACACTTTTCCACATATCAACCGATTATGTATTCGGTTGTGACGGCAACACACCACGCACAGAGGTCATGCCGACCTCACCACTTGGAGTATACGGTATCACCAAACTGCACGGCGAGGAAGAAATTGCAAAATCGGGATGTAAGGCACTTATTTTCCGAACAGCATGGCTATACAGCGAATATGGAAACAACTTCCTGAAAACAATGCTCCGCCTGACAGCAGAACGCGAGCAGTTGAATGTAGTTTTTGACCAGGTTGGAACCCCTACATATGCAGGCGACCTTGCACTGGCCATTTTTTCAATCATTGAAGCCGGTGTATACAGTGGCAACGAAGGAATCTACCACTTCTCGAACGAAGGAGCTTGTTCTTGGTACGATTTTGCCGTAGAAATAGCTGCGACAGCAGGAAATACATGTTGCAGAATAACACCATGCCACAGCAACGAATTTCCATCACCTGTCACACGTCCACCATATTCAGTACTCGACAAGACAAAAATCAAATCAACATTTGACATTGACATACCCCACTGGAGAGAATCAATGGAATATTGTATTAAAAGGATAAAAAGCAGACAACAACAATCATAACATGGCACATAAAAAAAATGCGGAATTTAAAATTCCGCTTTTATTTGTATATAATCTACAAGAACTTATTTCTTGAGTTTCATACCCAACATCATACCGTCATAACTGTTCAACAGAGTTTCAACAGTGCTTAACGCTGAATTGGCAGCCATAGCCCTTGTTGAAGAAGATGTTATACCCGATGTCTTTTCAGTAACCGCAGTTGTCACATTCTTTATCAGTGCAAGCAGTCTGTCGGCGTCGAACACGATATTCATATCTGTCACATTATATGCAACATAGGTTTTAAAATTAAGATTTCCATGCACAAAACTGAAATCTATTTTCTTCTCCTCGGCGTCTATCTTATATACACCATGTATCTCGCGTCCTTTAATTGCAAAAACACAAGAGTCATTTGCCGAGAATGTAAACGAACACGAACCCTTTTCCACACCGACCTTAGCTAAATAGCCATCAAGTCTGCTTTCAAGTTTAGATGTTACAACAGTTCCACCCATTTCAGTCAATGCACTCTCACTCTCAAGCACACAAGCAACACCCTCATAATTCCATGTACCTTCAATCAGGTCCGATGTAAGAGGAACGGCATTGCCCAATAAAGTACCCAAGACATTACCCAAGACACCAGTGTCACCATTGTCCGAGACTTCATCAGCAACCTTGTTGACAACTTTTCCCAACGCATCCTTCCACGACTGCGCATTTGATGTAGCCGTTAATGATAGAAAAAGAAATGCAAACAATAAAACCTTTTTCATGACATTAGGATTTTATACATGTATTATTCCTTAACCTCTTCGGCAGCACTCTCCTCTTCGACAGCAAACTCTACAATACCGTTTGACACCAGAAGGTTATACCAGGCAAACATCTTTTTTATATGTGTGAGATACACACGTTCGCGGTCATAATCGGGCATAATACCCTCAAAATACTCAACAAGTTCCTCGGGAGTAGCAGACTTTATGTCAAAAGGCAATACTGCAGCCTCTTTCTCATATATCTTGGCGAAAACATTACGCAAGGGAACCTCTTCGGTATCGGTATAGATAGCAATATCATCAAGCATAACAACAGAATCGCTGTTGTATACCGGCATACGCTTCTTTGACGCATCAACCATCTCAACAATAAACATATTACGGCCACTAGAAATCAAGCAATAAAGACCGGGTTTTCCCGAAATTGTAAGAATTCTCTCAAACATATCAAATTTGTGTTAGTGTTAATAATACTTATCAAAAATCACGCGAATATAAGCCATCATATTGGTTTTACAAAGCATGAAATATTTTTTAACTGCTCAAAAAGCTCAAAAAGTTCCTCAAAAAGAGAATTGTTGCCACCATTATAAATGGAGTAATCGGACAACAGCAACAGTTCATCCGTCAACATCTGGTTCTGCATGCGACTTTCAACCTGCGCCCTACTCATACCGGAACGCCCTATCGTGCGCGCAATTGCAGTCTCTTTGTCACACCATACCACAAGCGCCTTATCTACAGAATCAATCATACCCGACTCATACAATATGGCAGTCTCAACAACAACAAGTTCCGTATCCTGTCCAGCCGCCCAGCATTCAAAGTCCTCCCTGACAACCGGGTGCACAAGAGCATTCACACGCTTCACATTCTCCCTGTCGATAAAAATGCGTGAAGCCAGGAATGCACGGTTCAACGTGCCGTCATCGTTGTAGCATTCACTGCCGAACATTCTCTTGAGTTCCTTAATGAGATGAGCATTGCTCTGCATTAACTGCTTTGCCTTTATGTCACAATTGTACACCGGAACACCAAATATTTCCATCATTCGGCACACAACAGATTTGCCACTACCAATACCACCGGTAACAGCCAATTTCAAAGCCCTTTTCATAATATTGAAACATTTATTGATGATGGAACATACTCTACATTCTTTGCCTGAGACGGTGTTTTAACCAGTTTAATCTCAACAGGACGGCCATGAGCATTTACTATATCGTTGTAATCTATCTGCACATTGAAATCTCCCGAGCCCAACAGTTCATAATGCAACGGCGATACTTCAAAAGTCAGTTCAACCTCTGTAGGTAACCACATTGCATGGTACGAACGTGGAAAGTTGACATGTTCAACAGGTACCCTAACCTTCTTTACTTTCAATGGAGATATATTCACATGTAATTTCACCTCAACCGGTTCAATATCCAAAGCTCCCCCCAATGAGACTTTCACCGGGATAACCTTGTCACCTTTCAAATATCTCTTTACAACGAATTCCGTATTCACGAACTCCATCTTTTCAAGAACATCGGGTGTTGCATGAACCATTACATTCGATGGAACAATCTCTATACCCGAAACCTCATAATGCTCGGCAGCATCTATTCGGCCATTCACACGAACCGGCAAAAGTTTACGATTCTGCTTTACTGCAATATGAAGAGTATCCTCGGCGAAGCGCACAAATGAGGTTGTAGCCTCAAGATTATCCTGAACTTGGGATTTCAATACAGATAGAGGAAGCGACAGTACACCGTTCTTATAAACAAAATCGGAGTAATCAACCTGCAACGGCTCCTTACTCATCATTTTATATTTTGCAATTACGGTACCCTTATCGCGCAACACAACATCGGTCTCAATAGTGCCGGATCTGTCCAATTCAACATTATCGGGCACATGCTGTATCGATATATCAAATGAAACACCGGTCTCGTAACTGACATTCAGGGTCTGTAACAACCAGAGACAGCACGAAACCAGCAGAAAAAACAGGAAGGGGAACAAATTGTTCTCCTCCAGTTTTTTAAAAATCTTTTTAAAGGTCTTTTTCAAAATATATTATTTACCCTCCTGCTGCATTGCATTAGGGTTTGCAAAAACCACAGAAATATCAACGCGAACATTTACATTGTGAGCAATTTCAAGAACAACGATACCATCGTTGATCTCCTTTATCTTACCATAGATACCACCACTTGTAACAACCTCCTGACCTGGCTGAAGGCTACGACGGAAGTTCTCAATCTCCTTCTGACGCTTACGCTGTGGGCGTATCATCATAAAGTACATAATAGCAATGATAATTATAAACATGAACATAGGGTTTGCAATAATACCCTGAAGGCTTACAGCCAATGTTGGAGTAATCATAATTCTTTAATTTATATAACAGTTAATAATTCAATTCAATAAATGGGAACAGAATCATTTGTCAATGACACCGTTCTCCTTCAGTTTCTTTGATATGGTATCGAGGAGACCATTGACAAAAGAACCGCTCTTTGCAGTACTGTAATGCTTGGCAATCTCGACATACTCGTTAAGTGTAACCGACAATGGAATATCATTGAAAGTCATGAGCTCGGCAAGAGCAACCTGCATAATCACCACGTCCATAAATGCCAAACGCGACATATCCCAGTTCTTTGAGCTATCGCTCATGAGTTTACGATACTCATCGGCATTTGCGACAGCAGTTCTGAAGAGTTTGCGTGCAAAATCCATATCGTTGATATCCTTATACTCGGGCAACAACTGCTGTACGGCACCGCTATTCTCCTCGAAACGTTTTATAGTCTTCAACACAAAAGTATCTACAATACCCTTGTCGTCGTTCCAATAGAGGCTCTGTTCCTCAAGTAAAGCGTCGAGCTCCTCATTATCAAAGATGAAAGCCTTGTAAAGTTTGCGCCAAACCTCCTTGTCCTCCTCGTACGAAGAAATGCCGGACTCCATATACTCCTTATATATATCGCTAGCCTCAATCTCATCAAGCAGACGACGCAACAGGTCGGAATTGTCGACCCAATTGAGTTTGCTCTTCTCGGCAAATTTGATCAACTGCTCATTGCTGCGCAATTGGGCAATAAAGCGGTTGTTTACAAACTTGAGGTTAGGATTTTTATCACTCTCACTAGGACGGATTTTCATGCTCAGGAACGAAATCCTGTCATTCGCATACTCTGTAATACCCTCCATAAGCAACAACATGTAGTTATACAAATCGTATGCTTTGGACAAACTGAAAAATACTTCATCTTCGGCAGCCTTCAAACTCTTGCCACTGTTTTTGTAGTAGGCATACACAATCTGCACCACCTTTAGACGAATAAGAACTCTATTAATCATAAAACGCTTTTTCTGATATGACTGCAAAGTTCGCATTTTATAACGACACTCACAAACAAAAACGCATTTAATTTCCCACAAACAACGTTTTGGAACAATATACAAACAATATTCAAACAAACAAAAATCAATACAAAATGTTTGTTTTTCATCCACAAAAGAGGCATTTGGAAGAAAAAAACAGAAAAAAAGTAAAAAAAACAGCCCTTACTATTGCTTAATGAAAAAAAATAACCATATTTGGAAATTGAAAAACACAAATACAAATACTTTTAATATGGAAGAGAACAAAAAGAGCGGATTTGGCGAAAACGAGAAGGAGATAGTATTTTCACAAGCCATCAAGGCCGGCAAAAGAATATACTACATTGATGTAAAGAAAAACAGGAAGGATGAGATGTACCTTTCCATAACTGAAAGCAAGAAAATTGTATCGGGAGAAGGCGAAAACGCCACAATAAGTTTCGAAAAACACAAGATATTCCTATACCGAGAGGATTTTGCAAAGTTCACCAACAGCCTTAACGAAGCTATCAAATATGTAGTGGATGAGCAAGGCGAATACCGCCCCAACTACCCGGCTGCAACCGAAGAAGAAGGCGAAAGCAAGATGAACATAGACATTGAGTTCTGAAATATCAGCAATATAACACACTGTAATTTGCTAATTTCAAAAATAAAGCGTAACTTTGCGTCCGCTTTTAAGACATCGTGTGATGGCGAATTAAGCAAGTAAACAATTTTAATCTTAATTTAGAGTAACACATTAAACAATGAAAACAATCAGCATCAACGGTTCAGCTAGAACCGAGGTAGGCAAGAAAGCTACCAACGCACTTCGCAACGCAGGTCTTGTACCATGTAACCTTTATGGTGTAGAGAACGAGGCTTTGGCATTCAGCGTTCCAACAGAGGGTCTTCGCAAGCTCGTTTACACACCAGACATCCACGTTGTAGACCTCACAATCGACGGTAAGACAGTTAAGGCTGTTATGAAGGAAATCCAGTTCCACCCAGTAAAGGACACTATCCTTCACGTAGATTTCTATCAGGTAACAGAGGAGAAGCCTATCGTTATGGCAGTTCCTGTTAAGCTCGAAGGTCTTGCAGACGGTGTACGTGCCGGTGGTAAGCTCGTTCAGGTTCAGCGCTACCTCAAGGTTAAGGCCGTTTATACAGCAATCCCTGAGATTCTTACTGTAAACGTATCTTCACTTGCTCTTGGTAAGTCAATCAAGGTTGGTGATCTTTCATTCGAGGGTCTTGAGTTGGTATCTGTTAAGGAGTCACTTGTATGTTCAGTTAAGACAACACGTGCTTCTGCAGCAGCAGCCGCAGCAGCAAAAAAGTAATAGACTAGCTGCATGAAATATCTGATTGTAGGGCTGGGCAACATAGGTAGCGAATACGATGGAACCCGCCACAACATAGGATTTACTGTATTGGACGCTTTTGCAAAAGCGTCCAATACTATTTTTCAAGACAAGCGCTATGGTTTTGTTGCAGAAACTTCGGTACGCGGACGCAAGCTGATTCTGCTAAAACCCTCGACATACATGAACCTTAGCGGAAATGCAGTCCGTTACTGGATGCAGCAGGAGAAAATTCCCCTTGAAAACATACTTATAATAGTAGACGACCTGGCCCTGCCTGTTGGAGCTTTACGCCTAAAAGGACAAGGCAGCGACGGCGGACACAACGGTCTCAAGCACATAGCTGCAACATTGGGAACAACCTCATATGCGCGCTTGAGATTTGGCATAGGTAGCGATTTCGGCAAGGGCCATCAAGTAAACTTTGTACTTGGAGCATTCAACGCCGATGAACAGAAAGTCATAGAGCAGCAACTTGAGAACACAAACGAAATAATAAAAAGTTTCTGTTTTGCAGGTCTTGCACGCACAATGAACCAGTTCAACAAGAAAGGCAACGGTAAAACCGAAAAAGAACAATGAGCGAACAGGCAAGAATAGACAAATGGCTATGGGCCGTACGCATTTATAAAACCCGTAGCATTGCAGCAGAGGCATGCAAGAAAGGGCACATAACCATTGGTGACCGCACTGCAAAACCAGCACACAACATTCGCGTTGGCGATATTGTCAACGTAAAGAAATCACCTGTCACCTATTCGTTCAGAGTACTGAAATGTGCCGAGAACCGTGTGGGAGCAAAGCTCGTACCGGAGCTAATGGAAAATATTACACCACAGGAACAGTACGAGATACTTGAAATGAGCAAGATAAGTGGCTTTGTGGGACGCATGCGCGGAACTGGCCGCCCAACCAAGAAAGAGAGACGCGACCTTGACCAGTTTGTTGAAGAGAGCTACGACAACGACTTCGAGGAGTTCGATTTCGACGAACTTTAAAACCCGAGCATGACCACACGCTTTACCACAAGAGATTGAGAAAAGCATGCACAAGATACAGATTATTTACAAAAAAGACAAAAAAACTTTGGAGTAAAGAAATAAACGCACTATCTTTGCAAACGCAAATGAGATAAAACCATTTGCAACATAAAGGTCGGTTCCGTAGCTCAGCTGGATAGAGCAACGCCCTTCTAAGGCGTGGGTCAAGCGTTCGAATCGCTTCGGAATCACAAAAAGAGGAAAAATCATTCGATTTTTCCTCTTTTTGTGATTATATAGTTTGCTCGCTCGATAGCATAGCCCTATATAAAAAACAATAACCCTGAAGTATGCTTTTCAGCAGGGACAGCAGGGTCTTACGGTACAAAGATAAGAACAAGTTTGAAATAAACAAAGAGATATTACTGCTTTTATTTATTCCATACTCAAAATTAACCTTTTTAGCATTATCTTTGTCATCGCTAAGAACATCAGGAACAGCAATAATGAAATACGAAGAATTAGTATCTATATTATCACAAGCACGAATAGGCAAATATTTTTGTGTTGCAAAAGGTAATAAACAAAGGACTTTACAATTATATCATCATAACCTTAAGTTAAGCCAACGTTTATTTGGTGTTATTGGAATGTTTGAAATAGCACTGCGAAATGCAATACACAATCACTATTCACAACAATTCAATGACAAAGATTGGATAGTAAACTCAACTGCACCCGGAAAGTTGCTCGCGTATGATGCTAAAGAAATTGCAGAAGCACAGAATGAATACATCAAAAAAGGCATATACAGTGCAGACAAGATGGTTGCCACCTTTAATTTTGGATTTTGGACTTACCTCTTCACAAAAAACAATTATAGGATAGGCGGTAAAACGCTATTGCAGATATTCCCAAATAAGAAAAAAGGATTAACGCAGAAAGAGGTATATAATGACCTATGTGCCATACGAGAACTGCGTAACCGTATAGCACATCACGAGCCAATATGTTTTGACAAATCGAAGAATTTAAGTACTCAATATGTTGTTAAGCACTATGATTTAATCAAAACATATTTCAACTATATGGGATATGATGCAGACAAACTACTGAAAATAGTAGAAAAGCCTGATAGTGTAATCAAAGAGATAAATAAGCTGTGATATTCTCTGTAATTTAACTTTATAAAAACAATAATAAGCTGATTGGATTATGAAAGAGAAGAATGGACGTTTACTTTCACTTGATGTTCTGCGTGGCTTTGATATGTCCTTTATAATGGGCGGTGAGGTTGTGCTCATTTGTCTTGCCCCACTTTTCCCAAATCTTAAATTTCTTGGTGAGCAGATGGGGCACTCGCAGTGGGATGGTTTTACTTTCTATGACCTGATTTTCCCTTTGTTCCTTTTTCTTGCGGGTATTTCGTTTCCCTTCTCAATGGCAAAACAGCTGACGCTTGGTAAAATTAAAACAGCAGTCTCACTGAAAGTGCTGAAACGTGGCATAATACTTGTGCTACTGGGTATTGTGTACAACGGCTTGTTGCAGTTCGATTTTGAAACGCTACGCTATGCGAGTGTACTTGGGCGAATTGGCCTTGCCTGGATGTTTGCATCATTGCTATATATATGGTTGAAGCGTAAGTGGCTGATGTTGCTTTCTGCTATAATTCTGCTTGGGTATTGGGCTTTACTTGCATTGGTGGTGGCACCTGATGCACCGGAAGGGGCTTCGTCTTTCTCTATGGAGGGCAGTTTTATTGGTTATATTGACCGTTGCCTGTTGCCCGGTACTTTGCATAATGGAATACACGACCCTGAAGGTTTACTCTCTACCTTACCAGCGATTGTAACAGCATTATTGGGCATTTTTACGGGTGAATTTGTGCGTTCAAAGAGTGTATCAAGTGAATACAAAAAGGTTGCTGTGATGTTTGGCGTATCAGTTGTATTGCTTGCAATCGGTTATATTTGGAATATCGTACTTCCGATAAACAAGAATCTCTGGAACAGTTCTTTTGTATGCTGTACCGCAGGTTGGTCTTTGTTGCTTTTCGCACTTTTTTATCTTGTGGTGGATGTTGTTGGATGTCGCAAGTGGGCTTTCGCTTTTCGTGTGATAGGAATGAACTCTATAACAATATATCTTGCACAGCAGTTTATTGACTTTTCAAAACCTGTCAATACCTTGTTCGGTGGAATACTAAAATTCCTGCCTGAGGATTATTATACGCTTGGCTGGTGGTGTTGCTATATGCTTGTTTGTTGGTGCCTTCTTTATTTTCTTTATAGAAAGAAAGTCTTCCTAAAAGTCTGATGTAAGAACAATTAAATCTCCCTACGGAATCACTTTTGATCGCTTCGGAATCACAAAAGAGGAAAAATCAAACGATTTTTCCTCTTTTTGTTTTGTTGACGGAGATAAGACCAGGTAGAGAATATCAAGCAAGTGGACATATAATTGGCAAGAGTTACT
>JAFZFM010000072.1 GCA_017555865.1 Bacteroidaceae bacterium | reverse complement strand
GTCTTGTAGAAGAGAATTTGGGCTGTTATATGGCCGCATGAGACATTTTAAAGCTAAACCGGGATTTTATACCTGAAAAAGGCAAAAAAAGAGACAAATACAAAGCCGGATCAAAATCACTTTTGACCCGGCCTCATGTTTTTATTCTATCTTTTGTTATTTAGAAGAACTTTATCTCTTCGCCAACAATCTCTCCAAGACATAGGTTTGCAAGGCGGCTTGTACCTAAACGGAACAGTTCGTTTGTGAGCCATTCTTTACCTAAAGTCTCTTTTACTATAGTGTAGTAAACAAGTGCGTCGTGTACGGTATTGATTCCGCCTGCAGGTTTAAAACCTACTTTACGGCCTGTTTTCTGGTAGTACTCTTTTATTGTGTTACACATTACGTATGCAGCTTCTGGAGTTGCTGCAGGAGACTCCTTGCCGGTCGATGTCTTGATAAAGTCGGCACCGGAATACATCGATAGAATCGAAGCCTTTTTAATATTTTCGGCACTCTTCAAAGCTCCTGTCTCAAGTATTACTTTCAGGTGTTTTTCACCGCATACGCTCTTCAATTCTTCTATTTCGTCACATACACTTTCATAGTCACCGCTAAGGAATTTACCTACACTTAAAACAATATCAATTTCTGTTGCGCCATCGTGGATGGCCATTGCTGTCTCGGCAACCTTAATCTCGGGGAATGTCTGTGATGAAGGAAAGCCTGCAGAAACACATGCGATTCCAACGTTCTCAACCTGTAGTGTATCGTTTACAATCTTGGCGAAGTTGGGATAAACACATATAGCTGCAACATTTTTCAAATCGGGGTATTTATCGTCAAATTCGTTCACTTTTTCGGTAAACTTCATTACGCTTTCTTCACTGTCGGTGCATTTGAGAGTAGTGAGGTCAATACAGTTGAAAAGGAATTTCTTTACTTCAAGAGTGTTGTTCTCCTCGACCTTTGTGTCGATAAGCTCCTTTACTTTATTCTCAACATCACTGTCGCTCATCGCGCAGCAGTATTCGTTTATTACAAAGTCATATTTGCTCTCTTCTTCGGCATGGTGCTTGTGGTTAGTGCCGCAATTACAATTTTCACTCATTGCTTTTAAGTTTTATATTGTTTATATGTCTTTTATTGTCTCTTTTTGTCTTTTTATCGAAGTTTTTTTCAAGTGCTTGCGTAAGGTCTGTTCCTGTTTGGTTTGCTATGCAAATAAGTACCCACAGAACATCGGCAAGTTCGTCGGCAAGTTCTATTTTCTCGCCATCCTTGAACGACTGCTCTCCATATTTTCGTGCCATTATACGTGCTACTTCTCCAACTTCCTCGGCAAGAATTGCTGTATTTGTAAGTTCATTGAAATAGCGGACTCCGTAGTCTTTTATCCATGCGTCTACTCGTTCCTGTGCCTCTTTTAAAGTCATATCCCTATTCTTTATTTTTTGAGTCCATGAATATTGTTACAGGTCCATCGTTGAGCAATCCAACCTTCATGGCTGCTCCAAAAACACCCCGTTTGATAGGTTTGTTTACAGCAATCTCCATTTCTGCGCAGAATTGTTCATAAAGTGGAACTGATATATCAGGTTTGGCTGCTTTTATGTATGATGGACGGTTTCCTTTTTTGGTAGAAGCCATAAGGGTGAATTGACTCACGGCAAGTATCTCTCCATCAATATCCATTACTGATTTGTTCATCACGCCGTTCTCGTCATCAAATATGCGTAGGTTCGAAATTTTCTTTGTCAGCCACTCGATGTCTTCACCGTTGTCTTCGTCGCATATTCCTATGAATAATAGCAAACCATTGTCAATCAATGAGTAAACCTTGTTATTTATTGTTACAGACGCCTTTTTTACCCTTTGTATAAGTACTCTCATGTTCTATACGTTTCTTTCTATTGCAAATATACTCTCTTTTTTGGCTTTTACTCCTCTGTTACCGTTAAATTGTCTTTGTTAAGTGCTTTGTACAGAATTTCCGCTTTGCTTTTTCCAATTATTTTCGTAACTTCTTCTATATCTGCGGTTTTAATACGTTTTACACTTTTAAAGTGTTGTAATAGAGCCTGTTGGCTTTTTTCTCCAAGTCCTTTAATGCCGTCAAGTTCAGATTTTGTCTGTCTTTTACTTCGTTTATCCCTGTGGAATGTTATGGCAAAGCGGTGTACTTCGTCCTGTATGCTTGTCATAAGCCTGAATATGGAACTGTTTTGTTTGAGTCCTATAACTTCATTGTTCTCGCCTACGATAAGTTCCGACGTGCGGTGTCTGCCATCCTTTACAAGTCCGGCAATGGGTATTGATAAACCAAGTTCATTTTCTACAACCGAACGTATTGCCTGCATTTGCCCTTTTCCACCGTCGGCTATTATAAGATCGGGTAATTTGCTTCCCTCCTCAATCATGCGCTTGTATCTTCGAGACACGACCTCTCTCATTGATGCATAATCATCTGGGCCTTCAACACTTTTTATGTTGTATTTCCTATACTCTTTTTTGTTCGGTTTAAGTTTGTGGAATACCACACAGGCTGCAACTGGGTCTGTTCCCTGAATATTAGAATTATCAAAACATTCAATATCCATCGGGAGTTTTTCAAGATGTAGGGCATCCTGAATCTCTTTAAGTAATCGGGTGGTTTTCTGCTCAGGGTTAAGTTTGTCCTCCTGTTTGAGCTTGTCTGCCTTGTATTGCTTTACATTAAGCTTTGACAGTGTTAGCAAGCGTGTCTTCTCGCCTTTTTGTGGTACGGTGACTGTTATACCATCAATGGGTAGTTCTATTGGGAATGGCGTTATAATCTCCTTTGCGTCGCTGCAGAATCTTTGTCTCAATTCAATAATACCCATTATAATCAATTCTTCATCTTTCTCATCGAGCTTTTTCTGATACTCAATTGTGAATGCCTGATTAACGCAACCATTGGTGATGTGCAGGAAATTGATGTATGCATTCTTCTCATCACTGTCGATAGAGAATACATCAAGGTTGTTGAGCAGTGGACTTACAACTTCGCTGCGTGTCCTGAAGTTTTCGATAGATTGGTATCTTTTCTTTATTATTTCTGCTCCTTCAAAATCAAGAGACTGTGCTTTTTCTTTCATTTCGGTAAGCAGTTTCTCTTGTAAAACTCTTATGTCGCCTTTTAATATTGATATTACTTCTTCAATATATTTTGTATAGTCGTGATTCGATATTTTGCCTATACATGGTGCGCAGCAGTTTTTTATCTGATATTCAAGACACGGTGTGTAGCGCCCGTTTCTCACCCCATCAGGTGTTATGTTCAGATTACAGGTTCTCAGTGGAAACAACTCTTTGATAAGTGATAGTAGTGAGTTAAGAGCGCCGCTGTTTGTGTATGGACCGAAATATTTGCCGGCCCCTTTTATGATTTTTCTGGTCTTGAATATTTTTGGGAAATATTCGTTTGTAATACATATTGAAGGGTATGTCTTGTCATCCTTCAATAAAACATTATAGCGGGGCTGATGTTGCTTAATGAGGTTGTTCTCAAGAAGCAATGCATCGGCCTCGCTATTTACTACTATGTATCGTATGTCAGCAATCTTTGCAACAAGAAGTTTTGTCTTTAAAGACTGCTGCTCTTTATTGAAATATGAGGATACTCTGCGTTTCAGGTTCTTTGCTTTACCCACGTATATTATCATTCCCTCGTTGTTGAGGTATTGGTAACAACCTGGGGTTTCGGGTAAATTGTTTACTATATTTTTCAGGTAAACATCCCTTTCGCTTTTCTCCTCCTTTTTCATTATTTTCCTTCAAGTGTCAACAGACATTCTATCTCAGCTTCTGTAGGGAATATCTCTCTTCCCTTCAATCCTTCGAGCTCAATAATAAAGTTTATCATCACCTTTTTGGGGTTCAGTTTCTTTACAAGGTGATATGCTGCAAGCATAGTTCCACCAGTTGCAAGAAGGTCGTCGTGTATCAAAACAACATCATCTTCGCAAATTGCATCCTTGTGTATCTCTATGGTGTCGCGCCCATACTCCTTACCATATGTCTCGCTTATAGTTTCTGCAGGCAATTTACCTGGTTTGCGAATGGGGACAAATCCTGCATTGAGTTTTACGGCAAGTGAAGAAGCCATTACAAATCCACGTGATTCTATACCTACAATCTTTGTAATACCTTTCTCCTTGTACATTTCGTAAAGAGCGTTGTCCATCTCTCTAAGACATTCTGGATTTTTAAAGAGTGAGGTAACATCCTTGAACTGTATTCCCGGTATGGGGAAATCGGGAATGTTTCTGAGATTCTTGAGTAATAATTCCTTGTTCATATATTTATGCTTTTTATTGAGTTGTGTTTTTATGGCAATGTTCCACGTGGAACAATATTACTTTCTTGCCAAAACAAGAAGCACATTTATGTCGCTTGGGGATACTCCCGGTATGCGGCTTGCCTGTGCAAGTGTTTCGGGGTTTATTGCTGTCAGTTTCTGTCTGGCCTCAGTTGATAAGGATTCTATTCCGTTGTAGTTGAATTTATCCTTTATGCGGATATTTTCCAGTCGCATCATCTTTTCGGCAAGTTCTTTTTCACGTTCGATATAGCCGCTGTATTTTATCTCAATTTCTGCGGCTTCCACAATTTCGTCTCTGTCGTTGCCAAGCTTTTCAAGTTCTCGCTTGAGTGCTTGTATGTAGACTGCGATTGTTTCTATAGTAACCTGTGGGCGCTCGATTATAGCCGACAATTTGCAACCGCGAGTCAGTGGGGTTGTGCCAAGTGCAACAAGACCTTCGTTTATGAGGTTGGCCTTGATAGAGAAGTTTTCAATAAACTGTTTCAATGCTTCAATCTTCTCTCTCTTTTGTTGCAGTCTTTCGTAGCGTTCTTTTGTTGCCAGACCAATCCTATATGATTTTTCGGTGAGTCTTGTGTCGGCATTGTCCGACCTGAGAAGTATACGATATTCGGCTCTTGATGTAAACATGCGGTACGGTTCATCAACGCCTTTTGTCACAAGATCGTCAATGAGAACTCCAATATATGCTTCGTTGCGACGCAATACAAAATCTTCTTTGCCGTCTGTTTTCAATGCGGCATTTATTCCTGCAATCAGGCCTTGTCCGGCAGCTTCTTCGTAACCGGTTGTGCCGTTCACCTGTCCTGCAAAATAGAGGTTTTCTACAATCTTTGACTCTAATGTGTGTGATAATTGTGTAGGGTCAAAATAGTCGTATTCTATTGCGTAACCGGGACGATATGCTACAGCATTTCTTAAGGCTGGGATTTTTTGCAGGGCGGTCAATTGCGCCTCCATAGGTAACGATGATGAAAAACCGTTTACGTAAATTTCCTGGGTTGTCTCGCCTTCTGGTTCAAGAAACAATAAGTGGCGGTCGCGCTCTGCAAATGTGACAATCTTTGTCTCAATACTTGGACAGTAACGTGGACCTATACTCTGTATCTGTCCGTTGTAAAGTGGAGAATCGTCCAGGCTGTCGCGAAGTATCTTGTGCACCTCCGGGTTTGTGTAGCAACCCCAACATGGCAGTTGTTTCAGGTTACGCTTTGTGCCTGTGTATGAGAAACTGTGAAAATCGTTGTCTCCCTCCTGTATTTCTACAAGCGTCATGTCGATAGAGCGTTTGTCAAGGCGTACCGGTGTTCCTGTTTTCATGCGCCCGGCTGTTATACCGTGCTTTGTTATACTTTCGGTCAATTGTTTTGCTGCAGGTTCTGCAACTCTTCCTCCTTCAATCTGTACCTTTCCTATGTGCATGAGTCCATTGAGGAATGTACCGGCTGTTATGATTGTGCATACCGAACGGAACTCGGCTCCGGTCTGTGTCTTTACTCCAACAGCTTTTCCATTCTCGACAATGAGTTGGGTTGCCATATCCTGCCATATATGCAGATTTGGAATGTTTTCGAGAGCTTCTCGCCAATATTGGCTAAACTTCATCCTGTCGCATTGGGCGCGTGGGCTCCACATGGCAGGACCTTTTGAACGGTTGAGCATTCGGAATTGTATTGATGCCTTGTCGGTGATTATACCGGTGTATCCGCCGAGCGCGTCAATTTCTCTTACAATCTGTCCTTTTGCAATTCCGCCTATTGCTGGGTTGCAGCTCATTTGGGCAATCTTGTTCATGTCTATTGTGACCAGGCATGTCTTCTTTCCCAAGTTTGCCGCAGCGGCTGCAGCTTCGCAACCGGCATGTCCTGCACCTATAACCAATATGTCGTATTCGAAAACCATCTATAATGTTTTAATTCAGGATTAATATTGCTTGTGTATACAAAGCAGACAAAAATAATACAACTTGGTGGCAAACGCAAGAGAAGAAAAGTAAATATTCGTCAATTAGCCATATATGGCGTTTCTTGTTTATTGCTGCGAACTCCGGTATTTTTGTGCCGGCGGTTGTTGTTTATTGAATGGTTGGCATAAAAAACTGTTGGTTTTTATTTCTATTGTATGATTGGTGTGGGTATTGTGCAATTTGTAGGTGCCGAGTATTTTTTTAAAATTATTTTAGCATTTGGTGTTTTTTATAAAAAAAAGTTTATTTTTGTCATTTGTAATAGACCGTTTATTAGGTTTGTACAAACTATTTATTTATTATATAATTTAATATCAATTCATTATGTGGTTATCTAAATCTTCTGTGGGAAGAAAGGTAGTAATGAGTGTTTCGGGTATTGCCCTTGTACTCTTCCTTCTTTTCCACATGGCAATGAACCTGGTGGCTATTATCAGCCCCGAGGGTTACAACATGATTTGTGAGTTTTTGGGAGCTAACTGGTATGCATTGGTTGGTACAGCTGGTCTTGCTGTACTTGTGTTCGTGCACTTTGTTTATGCTTTCATTCTTACAATGCAGAACAGAAAGGCTCGCGGTTCACAGCGCTATGCTGTATCCGAAAGACCAAAGGGTGTATCTTGGGCATCGCAGAACATGCTTGTTCTTGGTATTATCGTTGTTCTTGGCCTTGGTCTTCACCTTTTCAACTTCTGGGCCAAAATGCAGTTGCCCGAGGTGCTTCACATGCTTGGTATGCATGTTGAGTATGCCGATATGGGTAAAGTTGCTGATGGCTCTTATCACATTGCCGAAACATTCAAATGTGGTGTTTATGTTGCTCTTTATGTAGTGTGGTTGGCTGCTTTGTGGTTCCACCTCACACATGGTTTCTGGAGTGCAATGCAGACACTCGGTGTTAACAACGGTGTATGGTATGCACGTTGGAAAAAGGTCGGCAACATGTTTGCAACTCTCGTTGTTCTTGGTTTCTTGGCAGTGGTTGTTGCCGGAGCTACTGGATTCATCAAAGCTCCCGAGAAGGCTTGCGACAAGAAAGCTTGTGCTATTGAGAACTGCAGTGCAAAGAAGTGCGAAACTCCTTGCGCTACAGAGAAAGCTTGTGCAGGCGAGAAGAAGTGTGACACACCTTGTGCAAAGAAGGCTTGCGAAACTCCTTGCGAGACAGAAAAACCATGTGTTGGCTGTTAATAACTATTTCGTAAAAATCTAAAACATAAATATTATGGCTAAAATAAGTTCAGTAAAAGTGGATTCTAAAATTCCCGAAGGCCCATTGGCCGAAAAATGGACTAACTATAAGGCACATCAGAAATTGGTGAACCCAGCTAACAAGCGCAAACTTGATATCATTGTTGTTGGTACAGGTCTTGCCGGTGCTTCGGCAGCCGCTTCACTTGGTGCAATGGGTTTCAACGTTCTTAACTTCTGTATTCAGGATTCTCCACGTCGTGCTCACTCTATTGCTGCACAGGGTGGTATTAATGCTGCAAAGAACTACCAGAACGATGGTGACTCTGTTTACCGTCTTTTCTACGATACAATCAAGGGTGGTGACTACCGTGCACGCGAGGCTAACGTTCACCGTTTGGCCGAGGTTTCAGGTGCTATCATCGACCAGTGTGTTGCACAGTGTGTACCTTTCGCACGTGAATATGGTGGTCTTTTGGCTAACCGTTCATTCGGTGGTGCTCAGGTATCGCGTACATTCTATGCTCGTGGCCAGACTGGTCAGCAGCTTCTTCTAGGTGCTTATTCAGCACTCAACTATCAGGTTAATCAGGGTACTGTAAAGGTTTATACACGTTACGAAATGCTCGACGTTGTAATCATTGACGGTCGTGCACGTGGTATCATCGCACGTAACCTTGTTACTGGTAAGGTAGAGCGTTTTGCTGCTCATGCAGTAGTTATCGGTACTGGTGGTTATGGTAACGCATACTTCCTTTCTACAAACGCTATGGGTAGCAACGGTTCTGCTGCTCTCCAGTGCTACCGCAAGGGTGCTTGGTTTGCAAACCCATGTTATGCGCAGATTCACCCAACATGTGTTCCTGTTCACGGCGACAAGCAGTCTAAG
>JAFZFM010000071.1 GCA_017555865.1 Bacteroidaceae bacterium | reverse complement strand
TATTACTATAAAAATTATTCTAAAAATTCCACCTCTCCGTCGTTATCGAATGGGATGTCATCGGGTGCTTGTTCCCAACCAAGACCTTCCATACTCAACTGTATATTCTGATATCCGAACACATGCATTGTAATATTATACTCGGAACCAGCCTCAAATGGTTTGTAAACCACATGACCATCCTCATCTGTTGTTCTGTAATTAAGTGCATAGCGTGCAACATAGGAGCGTTCCTTACCGTCGGGCGAAATATAAGCACACTTGATGTAGAGGTCATACGCCTCGCGTGGCGGCAACAACATACCCAGTCCAATATTGCTCAAGGTCTCACCTTTACTCACATGGTATGTATACTGTTCAAGAGATGTGACACTTCCGTCCACTTCGCCAATCTCGTCGCACAGGTGCACCTCCTGCAGGTTCTCTTGGGAATCGGGAAGTGAAAGCCCAAGTTTTTCCACATTGTCGGCAGCTACAGTAAAGCGCCAGTCGCGCTGCGCCTTAATATAAATATCCTGTACGTATATGGCATCGCTCATTGCATCTTCGCCCTGCAGATTGAACTTGAAACGTGCCAGGCAGTGCTTTGCCTCAAAAACCGGTACTATGAAACGGTGACCGGTCAATGTACTGAACACCAGCTCGCGATTGAGAATGTTGGCAAAGAGCCATTTGTCGTCATTAGGGTCTACATTTTCGAACTGCTTGTCGGTAAGTTTTGCCACAGCGCTTATGACATCCTGGGTACCATCAATTTTAATATCCAAGTACACATTGTCCTTCTCACGCACTGCACGGCCTCCATCAATTATGGCATCGTCTATATGATAGGCAAAGAAGTTGTATTTGTATTCCTGATTTATCTGGCTATAGCAAAAAGAGGCATTGTAGTCTACGAAATCAAGGATACCGTTCTCCTGAAGTTTTGTAGCAGCTCCCATTCCGGTTTCAGGGTCATCCACAAGACATTGCATTGGTTTTCCGCTGGGCAATTCACTTTCGGGAACATAGCCATTGCGGTAGTCTATTTCACCACTGTATGCAAAATTGTTTGTCAGGAATGAATATACATGGAATATTGCATTCTCCTTCACAAACGGGTTTTCGGGTGATATTGCACCGGCACCTCGGCTAGCGGTTACATAGAAGGGGTCGTTCATGGACATGATGACCGGTACCGGGTCTTTGACCGGGTCATATGCTATTGAGTCGGATGGCACAACATATGTGGGGCTTATATAACTTTCGTCACAGCCGGTAAGCACCATAAGAAACAAAAGTGCTGATATTGCAATTATATTTTTCATAATATGTTATATATCTACGTGAACATCATCATAAATTACCCAACGGTCGAGTCCTGTATCGCTGTCGGAGTTGTCCAGAACTTCATCACGGCGAATCTTAAGGACATTATCTATATCAAGAACCACTTTATTCTTGAAGCCTGATATCACTGGGGCATATTTGTTTATTGTATTGAAAAGGTTGATACCTAAATGGAACACTTTTGGTTTCTCCCTACCATATTCGTCAAGCGCCGAGGCATAAATGGCCAACTGCATTATTCCGGGGCCGGTCTTCAACTGTATATTGTTGCTTGCAGCCAATCCCATGACGGTAATGTTTCCTGCATATTCGGAGACACCCGACCATGAATCGACACCTTCACTAACCTCATTTACATTAAAGAGAGTCTTGTATGTCTTGGTAAGGTCAAGCACGCCTGTCATGAGGTTCATTCCGCAAGGAATTCCCGAGATTTCGGCAACGATTTCGTTGATTTTTACATCTTCACGCTCAATAGAGAAACGTAATTCTATATTCTGGCTTACATTGTTAAGTTCTATGTTGACCTTATTCAAGCCCTTGTCGTTGACACTGTAGACATCGGTATAGTGGAAATAGATGGGAGGAGCATTACCGGAGATATATGTTGTATAGGGATTAAAGTCGGTCCAGTCCTTACCATATATGTTCACATGCTCGTTCTTGAGATTATATGAGCGGTAATAGATTTTTATCTCCTTTTCCGATATGACCTTGTCTATTGTACCTGGTTTCGTGAACCAGCGGCTATCCATGTTGTCTTCGAAAATTTCGCTGTTCATCACATTATTGAACGCAATAAAGCGGTATTCGCCCTGACGAACAAGGAAACGCTCGGACAAAGCATGCTTCTCTGTGTCACCTGTTCCGGGGGATTCAGTGTCCCCGGTTTCCGATGTGTCACCCTCGGTTTCTTCACCTTCACCGGGAATGGGCTCTACGGGGAGTTCGAAGGCGGGTCTGTTGTATATGAACCTTCCGCCGGTATCGTCGCCTGATACGTGGCTTATATATGTACATTTCCATGAACGTATGATACGGTATGCCACCACCAGCATGGAGTCAGGGACTGTAGCCTCCATACCATCTGCCACAGAACTGAAGTCATACTCCAACTCCACCTCGGCCAAATGCTGATGGTCGGTGTCCTTGCATATCTCAACCTCTGTTGTACACGATACAAACATGCACATAAGAAAGGCGAGCAGTATATATATTGTTTTTCTATATATCATTGGTATAGGAAATCTCTTTTCTTTAATCAATAAAGGAACATGGGAGCCAACAAAGGTTCAACACCAAGCGTATCGCTTTGCAACGTGTCGCTTTTAACAACCTGGGTACGCACAGATACAGAATCTACAGGAACTGTGTCTATAGCAGGTATCTTTACAGGGGCTGTTGAAAGCGTATCTACCGGGGCAACATCGCGACTTTTCTTCTTCCAGAACATCCAACGTCTTTTCCAGCTCTTTTTCTCCGTGCCATTATCCGCTTTGGTTACAGCGACCTTTTTGGCATTCTCGGCAAACATTTTATCAAGAGCTACACGCTTTACTATGTTGTCTGCCTCTATTATTGAATTCCTTGTATAAGGTTTCTGTTTCTTAACAGTTTTAATGTACACGGAATCAAGCCCTTCGACAAAAACAATAGTTCTTGAACTTACTTTTCCTGTAAATGTTGTCTGAGGTACAACGGTCTTCGCACCCAAAGCCATTTTAGTGGAAGCGGAAACAGAGTCGTATTTTTCCGAATCAACGTCAAAACCCGTTGAATGATATATTGTATTATGCATTTTGATTACCTGACCGTTGACATCGGGAACAGCTTTTACCAGATACTGGATGAATCTTATACCTGATATTGTATCTCCATCATTAACTTTTTGGGCACGTTCACTCATATATAATGTCGTAAGACGTGCGTCAAGATTCTCAACAGTCAGATTGTTCCCGACAAAGGACTTCCAGCTGGTAGGCTTGATACCGGAATAGGCCTCAAGCAATTCGTTCAGGAAACGGTTCTTGAATTCAGACACCGATGTTATATCCTTGTTGGGCAACATTGTGTTGTACTTGGAGAAGTATTTCTCGGGGATTGTTATATATGGGTAATACTCGGCATACTCCTGCAACAGCATTGCAGAGTCAACACCCAGTTCTTTCAATGCACGACGGTTTATTTCGCGTATTTCATGGTTACGTTTCCTGATTACACTGTTCCACTTACTGATAGAATCCTCTGGAATTCCCGAGAATATATACTCTTTGTTTTTCTCGTTATAGAGTTTTCTAAGCTCATATATGGTTGAATCCTTTTCCAGACGGCTATGGTCAATCTTCTGAATCTGGTTCCTTATTGAATTCAAGCGGTAGACAAAGGCAACACGAACATCGGAAACTACCGGGAATGGCACTATTCCCATGCCACGGTTACCCTCGTATGCATAACAAGCACCGTCGGTATCGTAGCGGAACTTGTCATGGGTTGCAAAAGCAAAACCGGCACTGAAACCAAGTTCAAAATCTATGGCCGAACCATCCTTGTACTGGTAAAGCGGTATGCTGTATCCTACTGTAGCTCCAAAACCAAAAGAATGTCCCTGATAGCCGGTCGAACCAAGCTTGATTGTATACTTGTCGAACGACACATAAGGTCCTATGTAATATGCCCTGTGTCTACGCGGATTCTCTTGGGCAAACAGAGAGTATGGACGGGTCAAAAGCCTGCGCCAGAAACTTTCCAACTCATTGAGCTGGCGCTCTGTATCAAAATATTCGCGGGTTCTGAAGTACCATCGCACCTCGGGACGTACACCTATGATATTGTAAATATATCCGGGCTTGAATTTTGTTGATGAATTGGGATTGTACTTTGCATGCAGAAGAAACGAAATCTTATTGTAGTCATTCTGTATGAAACTGTACTCCATACCAATAGCTGGTGTCTGCAACAACCAATCAACTGCATTGGCATGCAACGCAATCCTATGCTTAAAAGGGACTTTAACGGTGTCGCTCTGCACGGCACCTGCAAATAAAGGGCAGCCATGCACTAAAGTAATGCACAGCAACAGAATCGAAACGATTCGCGGACTCCTTATTTTCAACAGAATATTCCTGAAAAACATACAAACAAAAAAGTTCCTGTTTTCGGCAAAAACATTGATTTTTCTTAACGTTTTTTCTAATTTTGCCAAACACAGAAACGGAATCATATAGACATACCATTTGAAGTGTCTACAAAATTTTTGCAAAATTAAATACATTTAACAAAATTACCCCCCCCGAATTGTTAAATATTGTTAAGATAGAATTTTATTATACACTTATAATCACGGGCTTAGGTTAGCCTTGCCATCAGCATGAGAAACTTTTAAGAGATACCTGCACCGTTATAAAACACAATATAATCCACTGCACTATGCATGCCATTGTGTAAGGAGCATTCAAACGCAGGATGACATTTATTTTTTTTAGTTAACTAAAAAAAATAAATGTCATCCTGCGTTTGAATGCTCCTTACACAATG
>JAFZFM010000003.1 GCA_017555865.1 Bacteroidaceae bacterium | reverse complement strand
TTTTATTATTTTTTGTAGGGCGCGTAGCGGGCTACGTAACCGAGAAAAAGAAGAAAACAGACATTTTTGAATATAAAAAACAACGAAACAGCGACTTATAGTATAAGAAAAACTTTTTTTAGAAATTTAAACAGCTTCTAAATATTACAATTATGAAAAAGACTATTGAAAGAATCAATTGCGTGAGTGGCATTATCAGTGGAACAAGCAAGGTTGCCCTTGTAGCGATGGGCGTGGCTTTCCTTGCATCGTGCAACAACGGCCCTACAAGGGAGGAGCTTACAGCCAAGGTAGACTCCTTGAGTGTACAGCTTGTGAATACCAATAAGGAACTCGACGGCTTTATGGGTCTGTTTAACGAGGTGACCGAGGGCTTCCGTCTCATCAACGAGGCCGAGAACCGTATTGAGGTGCAGAGCGGTGACGTGGAGAACGGCATCAACGGTATCAGGGAGAAGGTGAAGTATGACCTTGCTTTCATCCAGAATAAGATGAATGAGAACAGGGAGCTGATTGCCGAGCTTGAGAGCAAGCTCAAGAACAGCAACTACAAGTCATCACAGCTCAACAAGGCCGTGCAGTCATTGACTGCTGAGCTTGCTGTAAAGGCCGATGAGATAAAGGCTCTACAGGAGGAACTTGCCACAAAGAACATAAGGATACAGGAGCTTGATGAGGCTGTAGCTTCTCTCAACACAATCAAGGATGAGCTTACTGCCAAGAACTTCAATAAGAGCCAGATCATTGCCGATCAGGACAACGCACTCAACGCGGCATGGTATGTAGTGGGCAGCAAGAAGGTGTTGAAGGAGCAGAGAATCCTTACTAACACAGGCCTTTTCAAGAGAGGTGACGTGATGGAGGACACTGATGTGAACAAGGAGTGCTTTACACAGGTCGACATCAGGAATATCAATGAGATTGCTCTGGGTGCCAAGAGTGCCAAGGTGCTTACAACACACCCCGAGGGCTCGTACACACTGGTAAAGGGCGAGGATGGCCTGCTCACACTGAAGATTGTGGATGGCAATGCTTTCTGGAGTGTTACACGTTACCTTGTAGTAAAGGCCGGATAAGTTTGAGTGTATAATATAAATGATTGTTGATTTTGGACTGCACTTGCTTGTGATGTAAGTTGCAAGTGAGTGCAGTCTTTATATGTGCTGTCCTTTGATTGAGGACAACAGATACCTGGGATGCAGTGTGCAGGAATGTATTGCTGTAGCCTGATGATGCATGCCGGTAACCTTACCTTGAAACACAAAAATTCACTATACTAAAACAAATATTACTATGGAAAACGAAACAGATCTTAAAGTACAGCGCACAGCTATTAAAGTCGGCATCGTTGCTGTAATCACACTATTGTTGATTATTCCTTTGTCAATGATAAAAGGGGTTATCTGGGATAGGGAAGATACAAAGGATGCTGTAATCATTGAGGTTGCAAACTCTTATGCAGGACATCAGACCGTCTTCCCTCCTTACCTGGTGTCAAATATGGAGAATGGGATGGTGGAAAACAACGATCCATCGGATCCTAATGTAAAGAAGACCCATACGGGAAAGTATGAGTTTTATTTTCAGCAGGTAGACTACAAGGCCAATGTCGAGACCGAAATGCTGCACCGCTCCATCTATGATGTGATTGTATACAATTCCAAAATCCGGATTTCGGGAAAGATGCCAGTGCACGAGATGTCAGTCACTGCAAAGAGCAATGAGTTCCGCTTCAAGGTTTCCGATACCAAGGGCTTCAACAATCCTTCACAGCTTCTCTTTGGCGGCAAATCATTTGACATTGACCGCAAGAACGGAGAATTTGTAGCCAATGTGGCATTCCCTGATAGTGTAAAGTCCGGTGACATTGTCGACTTCTGCATCACATTTGATTTGAAAGGTACCGAGTCAATCTTCTTTACACCCTCAAAGTACGGTAGCACATCGCTTGCCTTAAATTCGTCATACCCTCACCCCAGTTTCCAGGGAACATTGTTGCCCGACTGCAGGAATGTCCAGGACGATGGGTTTGAGGCCAAATGGGACGTGTCAAGTCTGAACTGTTCAAGCAGTGATGCGATGGGCGTAAGGTTCGTGGATCCTGCTAATCCCTACCAGCAGTCAATGCGTTCGGCAAAATACGGAATACTCATCATCATCCTTGTGTTTGTTGCAGGTCTTGTAGTGGAGTTTCTGACCAAGAAGGAAATCAATCCCGTACAGTATGCGGTGATAGGTCTGTCACTTGTGTTGTTCTACTCACTGTTGCTCTCGTTCTCGGAGTTTATGATGTTCGGTGTGGCATACATAATTGCAGCCTTGATGACTACAGGTGCATTGGTGTTCTATTTCCGCGCCATTCTCAAGAGCCGTAGCGCTTATATGCTTGGTGGATTCGTAGCATTGGTATACATGCTCAATTATATGTTGCTGCAGATGGAGACATACGCACTGCTTGCGGGCTCATTGGTACTCTTCCTGCTCCTGTGTGTGGTGATGTACCTGACAGCCGACATGAGCAAGAATAAGGAACTGCCCAAGGCTGAATGATTATGTTTATATATTCGGGATTGTTGATGATATTTCAAGGAATGTTTCCGGATTTGACAATATAATAGAGTAACTTTGCAGGTGGATATTGTTCCGCAGTGAACATTGTATCCCCTGCATTGTTATTTTGTAATCACGATTTTGATATGATATTGAAATACCTCAAGCGTTATCCCCTCTCCT
>JAFZFM010000070.1 GCA_017555865.1 Bacteroidaceae bacterium | reverse complement strand
TGTGGCTCTGTGTGCTCTTGTAGCACTGATGTTGCTCGGTATTCTTACGCCCGATGAGGCGTTGGCAGGTTTTTCGAGCAATGTCATCATAATGATGGTGGGCTTGTTCGTGGTTGGCGGTGCCATTTTCCAGACGGGCCTTGCCAAGATGATAAGTTCAAGGTTGATGAAGCTTGCCGGAAACAGCGAGACAAGGCTCTTTGTCCTTGTGATGCTTGTTACATCGTTCATGGGAGCTTTTGTAAGCAATACGGGAACCGTTGCCATAATGATTCCGATTGTAGTCAGCATGGCTATGAGTGTAAAGATGAGTCCGGGCCGTCTGCTTATGCCTTTGGCCTTTGCGAGCAGCATGAGCGGTATGATGACTCTCATCGGTACTCCTCCCAACCTTGTGATAAATGAGGAACTCGTTTCGAACGGTTATCCTGGATTGGGCTTTTTTACCTTTTTGCCGGTAGGTCTCATATGTGCGGCTGTGGGTACATTGCTGCTTCTTCCCTTGAGCAAGAAGTTTCTTTCAAAGCCCGGTGCGTTGAGCGGTGCAAGTGCAAGCAGCGGCAAGTCTCTCAAGGCTTTGGTTAAGGAGTACGGTATTTCAAGTAACCTGCATCGTTTGCAGGTGAATGCAGGCTCGTTGGTGGTGGGTAAGATGATAGGTGAGCTGGATATCCGCAAGAATTACAGTCTCAATATCATTGAGGTGCGCCATGTGGAGCGTAATCAGCGTAATCCGCTTGTGAAGAATGTCGTTCAGCAGGCTGCCGATTCTGATACGATTCTGCGCGCAGATGATATCCTGTATATCTCGGGTAGCGAGGCTATTGTGAAAGTGTTTGCCGAAAAGTATAAACTTGAGCTCATGCCCGAGACAAATGGCTCTTCTGCCAATGCTCTTGACTTTTACGATATAGGTGTGGCTGAAATAGTGATAATGTCCTCTTCTTCTGTTGTCAACAAGACGATTCGCGAAGTGGAGTTCCGCTCCAAATATAATGTGAGTGTCCTTGGTATATGCCGCAAGAACAAATACATCCTGCAAGGTATTGTGGATGAGACAATCCATACGGGTGATGTCCTTCTGGTGCAGGGTACATGGGATAATATTGCAAGTCTTGAAAAGGAGAGTTCGGAATGGATTGTTGTCGGCCGTCCGCTTGAAGAGGCTGCGAAAGTCACTCTGGACTACAAGGCTCCTGTTGCAGCGGTAATAATGCTGGGCATGATTGCGGTGATGGTTTTCGATTTTATTCCGGTAGCTCCTGTTACAGCGGTGCTTATAGCGGCTTTGCTCATGGTGCTGACAGGCTGTTTCCGTAATGTTGAGGCTGCCTACAAGACTATTAACTGGGAAAGCATAGTGCTGATAGCCGCGATGATGCCTATGTCTGTCGCGTTGCAGAAAACGGGCGTCTCTGCATGGATTTCTAATGCCCTTGTTGCAAATCTTGGCGGTTATAGTCCTTTGCTTCTGCTTGCCGGTATCTATTTTACGACCTCGTTCATGACGATGTTTATCAGCAACACAGCGACAGCGGTGCTTATGGCTCCTATTGCCATGAGCAGTGCCGTGCAGATTGGCGTAAGTCCTGTACCTATGTTGTTTGCCGTAACGCTGGGAGCAAGCCTTTGCTTTGCGTCGCCGTTCTCGACACCTCCCAATGCCCTTGTCATGACTGCCGGCCAGTATAAATTCTCCGATTATATAAAGGTAGGTTTGCCGTTGCAGATTATTCTTGGAATAGTGATGATTCTTGTCTTGCCGTTATTGTTCCCTTTTTAATTGGTTGAAATGATAAAAAATCTGCCAAAGTTGCCTGTTTTCTTTCTTTAATGTGTAATTTTGTCAGCAAAATAGTGGAATAATGGATTTGAAAGAGATACAGACCGTAAAACAACAATTTGGAATAATAGGAAATGACCCCTCGTTGTTGAGGGCTATAGATACTGCCATTCAGGTTGCCCATACCGACCTGACCGTTCTTGTGACGGGTGAAAGTGGTGTGGGAAAAGAGTTCTTTCCTAAAATAATCCATTCGAACAGCGTGCGCAAGCATGGTAAGTATATTGCGGTGAACTGTGGCGCAATACCCGAAGGTACTATCGATTCTGAGCTTTTCGGACATGTCAAAGGCGCGTTTACAGGAGCAGTGAATGAGCGTAAGGGTTATTTTAGCGAGGCCGATGGCGGAACCATTTTTCTTGATGAAGTGGCGGAGTTGCCTATGTCCACGCAGGCGCGTCTGCTGCGTGTGCTCGAGAATGGCGAGTTTTTGCGTGTAGGTTCGTCCGATGTCGAAAAGACCGACGTGCGCATCGTCTGTGCCACAAATGTGAACCTTGTGGATGCCATAGCAGAAGGACGTTTCCGCGAGGATTTGTATTACCGTTTGAATACGGTGCCTATAAATGTCCCACCGTTGCGCAAGCGCGGCGAGGATGTCGTGTTGCTGTTCATGAAGTTCTGTATGGATTTTGCTGCGAAATACAAAGTGCCTAAGGTGCAACTCGATTCAAGTGCGAAATCTGCCATAATGAGCTACTCATGGCCGGGAAATATTAGACAATTGAAGAATGTTGCAGAACAGGTCTCCATTCTTGAGCTGAATCGTGATGTCAGCGGTGATGTGATGCTGAATTATCTCCCGAAAGAGCAAAAGAAAAATTTGCCTATGTTCGCAGGGCAGTCCGACAAGAAATCTTTCGAGAGTGAACGCGAAATCTTGTATAGCGTCCTGTTTGATATGCGTCGTGATATAACCGAGCTGAAAAAACAGCTTGAGAATCTGCGTATGTCGCATCAGGAGCAGGATACCCATCTGTCGTATTATCCGGGAGCCAAGTACCCCGAAGCGCAGGAGTTGCCTGTGGTGCAGCATCCTGTGCAACAGACCTATCACATACCTGTGTCACAAGAGCGTTTTGAACCTTCGGCAAGTGTCGTCGAGGAGTATGTCGAGGAGGCTATGTCGCTTGATGACATGGAGAAGAAGGCGATACTTCTTGCTCTCGAAAGGAATAAGGGAAAACGTAGGAATGCCGCAAAAGAGTTGAACATATCGGAACGTACATTGTATCGAAAAATAAAGGAATATGGTATTGAATAAAGTATTTGGATATTTGAAGAAATTGCTGCCTGTGTCGTTGGTGTTGCTTGTTGTCGCTTGTACGGTAAGCTATAAATTCACAGGTGCATCAATCGACTATACTAAGGTAAAGACGATATCTATGGCGCAATTCCAGAACCGTGCACCATATCAATGGGCTCCTATGGCTACGATGCTGAACGAGGCCTTGAACGATGCATTTGTGCAGCAGACCAAACTTCAGCAGGTGTCCCGTAACGGTGATTTGCATCTCGATGGCGAGATTACGGCTTATGACCAATTCAACAAGTCGATATCTTCGGACGGCTATTCTTCTTTGGTGCAGTTGAAGCTTACGGTAAACGCTCGTTTTACCAACAATACCAATCATGACGAGGATTTTGAGCGCAGTTTCAGCGCGACACGTGATTTTGATGCCAGCCAGTCGCTCGAATCGGTACAGGAAGACCTTGTAGCGCAGATGATAGAAGAGATTGTTGATGCTATATTCAATGCGGCGGTTGCTAATTGGTAACAACAATGGAGAGGCTTGCCTATTACATATCTCATCC
>JAFZFM010000002.1 GCA_017555865.1 Bacteroidaceae bacterium | reverse complement strand
GGTATCATCAACGAGTTCGAGGAGCAGAAGAACGCTATCGTTGAGGCAGCTAACGCATTGTTCGCAGCAGAGGGCGACTCAGTAGAGTACACAATCGGTACAATGATTGAGATCCCACGTGCAGCTCTTACTGCTGACCAGATTGCACAGCAGGCTCAGTTCTTCTCATTCGGTACAAACGACTTGACACAGATGACCGTCGGTTACTCTCGTGACGACGTTAACTCATTCTTGCCAATCTACCTCCGCAAGAAGATTTTGAAGAACGACCCATTCCAGGTTCTCGACCAGACTGGTGTTGGTCAGCTCGTTGAGATGGCTACAAACAAGGGACGTGGCGTTAACCCAGACTTGAAGTGCGGTATCTGTGGTGAGCACGGTGGTGAGCCCGAGTCTGTGAAGTTCTGCCACAGAGTAGGTTTGAACTATGTATCATGTTCTCCATTCCGCGTGCCCATCGCACGTTTGGCAGCTGCTCAGGCTGCTGTGGAGGAGGCATAATCACAAGTCATACTCTAAATACATAACAATTCGAGGCGGTGCATGCACCGCCTCGAATATTTTTATATATGACGCACACTGCGCGTTCATATTTATATATACCCAATGTACAACTATAGAAGTTCAAAGACCTCTACAACTTCAAGCACCGAGCCAACAACCTTAAAACGGACATCGAAACCAGCGAAAGGCATACCATAGATACGTTCAGGATCATCGTGATATTGCGGACGTGGATCAAGTTCAAGAATCCTGTACAAGGCAGCAAAGTCATCATCACCAAACAACGAACGCAATTCTACAGGGAATACAACTTCAAGGGTTCTCCATCTGTTATTGTCGACAAAGCCACTCCGCACTCCAACATGAGAATCGCTATACTCAACATATGGCTTTATATCGTAGATTGGAGTATTATCGACAAGATCGGCTCCGGCAACAAGCAAAGCAAGCCCTTCGGCACTGTTCTCTACCCCCAACAGACGTACCGACGACAATCCCAAAGGGTTGGGACGGAACGGTGAGCGTGTTGCAAACACGCCCATATATTCATTACCTCCAAGCAATGGAGGACGCACAAGCGCATTCCATTCACCTTCCTTTTTGGCGTTGAGCGAAAAGCCCCACAAAAGCCACAGGTAATCAAACCCCTCAATGCCACGCAGAGCATCGGGATTGTAACATTGTTGCTGAAAGACTATTTTTCCTTTCAGTTCGGCAACAAGGCCACTCTGACGCGGAACACCAAACTTTGTGGGTAAAAGAGAACGGTAGTATGCTATTGGTTCAATATTCATTGGAATCTAATTTTACTGTAAAGGCGGCAAAATGGTTACTTTATAAAGGATTTGTACTAGTTACAGTCCTTTTTGAAGAGAAAGAACAGACCTACAAAACAACATTATCAGCGGGCGAATACTGCAAATGCCACATGGGATGGCCAAGAAACATCTTGCGTTTCGCCCTGACAAATCCCAATGAGTTATAAAGCGCCTCAGCACGTGGATTATCAAAATCCACAAGTAGCCCCACTCTGCTATGTCCCTCGCCAATTGCCATATCACGCATGGAGCACAAGAGCCTGCGCCCTACTCCACGAGAACGATATTCCGGCAATACAGCTAGGGAGTCGACATAAAACTCTCCACCATCAGTTTCATCCTCAATATCAATAGAGGAACCGGTATACTCCCGTATAAGTCCAAAGATAGGTTTTCGCAATTCGCACAGACGGTCACCATCATATCCAACAACGGCTCCCACAAGCTTGCCAGCCACTAAAGCCACTAAAGTATTCCTATAGCTGTACTGCGATTGTTCGCGCCCTGCGAGTTCCTTGAAAACACCGTAAAGCCAATGTTGCTCGTCGCCGCCAAGCGCCATAGCAACCATAAGGGCTATAAACCCGGCTTCATCGGGTTGTGCCTTTCTTATTTCTATTTGTATGTTTTCCATTTGATTAATCAATAAGCCGTTGCAACAGGTATAAGAGCCTCATCGTAGGGCCAATGCGGCTGATAGAAAAGCAAGCGTTCATTACCGTCGATACCATCCCAGTTCACATACTTGAGATATGTAAAATCGGGAGGCCCAAACTCAAACGAACGGCCATAGAGCACAACAATATCGCGTTCCATATCCAAGCGCCACAAGCCACCGCCATATGGGCAAGTTCCACCCCATCCCAAAAGATTGCGATGGTGATACACCTTGCCGAATTTCATTTCACCATCATCCGTTATAATGAATTTCTGATACATTAAAAGTAATATTTACACCAAGACTACAACTGTCTGTAAAAACAATGCTATTACGAAACTATAAAAAATATCATAAGTGCGCAACATCGTCATGATACTTTTTACATGGACTGACAATAAAGTCAATATGAACATAAAACTGCGTAGAGGTCTCACCGACCAATACGCAGTCCTTTCTATATCCTAGATTATATTACTTTACAATGATAAGGTAATAGTTCTTCTTACCTTTCTGTACAAGGATGTACTTGTCGTTAAGAAGATTCTCGGTTGTCATTACCTGGTCGAATGCAACAAGTTTCTCCTTATTTACAGATACTCCGCCACCCTGAACCAGCTTACGCATTTCGCCCTTTGAGGCAAAGATTGCAGCAAGGTCGGTTGTTAGATCAACAGCCTTTACACCTTCGGCAAGAGCCTCACGCGATACCTCGAACTGTGGAACTCCATCGAACACGGCAAGCAAAGTATCCTCATCGAGTGAACGGAGAGCCTCGGTAGAAGCGTTTCCGAACAAAATACCAGAAGCCTCAACAGCCTTGTTATATTCCTCTTCGCCATGAACAAGCACGGTAACCTCCATGGCAAGACGCTTCTGCAACAGGCGCAAATGTGGAGCCTGAGCGTGCTCGGCAACAAGTGCCTCAATCTCCTCACGGCATATAGATGTAAAAATCTTGATATACTTCTCGGCATCGTCATCGCTCACGTTCAACCAGAACTGGTAGAAACGATATGGTGATGTGTAACGTTTGTCGAGCCAGATGTTACCCTGTTCGGTTTTACCAAACTTCTTACCGTCGGCCTTTGTGATAAGTGGACATGTAAGAGCAAACACCTCGTTACCGGACATCTTGCGAATCATCTCGGTACCGGTTGTAATGTTACCC
>JAFZFM010000069.1 GCA_017555865.1 Bacteroidaceae bacterium | reverse complement strand
CCCCATTGACAAGATGGTTTATGTTGTAGGAAATGAGCAGAACTACCACTTCCAGGTTCTTTCACTGTTGCTTGACAAACTCGGTTTCTCATGGGGCAAGGGACTTGTACACTTCTCATACGGTATGGTAGAGCTCCCCGAGGGTAAGATGAAGAGCCGCGAGGGTACAGTTGTCGATGCCGACGATCTTATGGACGAGATGATAAACACTGCGCGCGAGACTTCGGAGGAACTTGGTGGCAAGCTCAACGACCTTACAGCCGAGGAGAAGGCCGAAATCAACCGTATCATAGGACTCGGCGCTTTGAAATATTTCATGCTTAAGGTTGACGCACGCAAGAACATGCTGTTCAACCCCAAGGAATCAATTGACTTCAACGGTAATACAGGTCCATTCATCCAATACACATATGCACGTACACGCTCAATCGTACGCAAGGCTACAGAGGCCGGTATTGACACAAGCAATGCCACACCTGCAAGCATAAGCGAGAAGGAGTGTGCTATCATACGCATGTTGGGCGACTTCCCTGCTGTAGTACGTCAGGCCGGAACCGACTACTCACCATCGGGCCTTGCCAACTATGCTTATGAGCTGGCAAAGGAGTACAACCAGTTCTACCACGATTTCTCTATCCTGCGCGAAGAGAACGAGGCAACAAAGGCGTTCAGAGTAAAACTTACCGACAACGTTGGAAAGGTTATCAAGACCGCTATGAATCTTTTGGGCATTGAAGTTCCCGAAAGAATGTAATACCAAACAGCTACAGAATGGCAAAAAAAAGATACTATGTGGTGTGGAACGGCATAGAACCGGGCATTTACACGCAATGGGAGGATTGTCAGGCACAGATAAAGGGCGTCAAGCAGGCTCTTTACAAGGCATTTGACACCCTTGCCGAAGCCGAAAGGGCATATGCGTCATCACCCATGCAGTATATTGGGCACGGAGCAAAGGGAGAAGAGAAGAAGACCCCCGAGGCTCTGCCGCCCGAAATTATAAGAAATGCCATTGCTGTAGACGCAGCATGCAGCGGCAATCCGGGAATGATGGAATATCGTGGTGTATACATAGGTACGGGAGAGGAGATATTCCATTTTGGCCCCATGTTCGGCACAAACAATATTGGCGAATTCCTGGCCATTGTACATGGTCTGGCACTATTGAAGCAGAAAGGTCTGGAATTGCCTATATACTCCGACAGCCGCAATGCGCTTCTGTGGGTAAAGCAGAAGAGCTGTAGGACAAAGTTACCACAAGACTCCAAAAGCCAGGAGTTATTCGGCTATATTGCCCGTGCCGAGAAGTGGTTGAGAGAGAACAGATACACAACTCAACTTATCAAGTGGGAAACCGACAAGTGGGGAGAAATTCCGGCCGATTTTGGAAGAAAATAATCGCAGGAAAGGAGAACAAAAAGATATTCCTATGAAAGAACGCATAATTTTCCTTTTAAAATTCTATTTTGTTCAAGTAGCACTGTTTGCCGTATACAAGGTGCTGTTCCTGCTGCTGAATGCCGGAGAAGAACCATATTCGGTAACAGACGTTTTTGCAGTGGCCATAAACGGATTACCGCTTGATTTTGCAGTAGCCGGCTACTTTTCTGTGATACCGTTGCTTGTTACAATAGCAACCATATTCCTGCAGCTACCCTTTAAAAAAATAATACAATGGTACAGTGCAATAATCTCTATGATAATTACACTTGCGCTTGTTGCCGACATGAGTTTGTATCCCTATTGGGAATTCAAACTCGACGCCTCGTTTCTCATTTACATAGACTCACCGGCAAATGCCATTGCAAGCATAAGCATATGGCACTTGTTGGCAACCATAATAATCTTTACAGTATGCACATACGGAATATACAGGTTCCTGACCGCAACATGCAGGGATAGATTCTCGCCATGCAATAAAAAATCGGTTGCAACAATTGTGTCTGTACTGCTTGGTGCAATACTGTTTCTGGGAATAAGAGGCGGTGTTACGGAGTCGACAAACAATATCGGTACTGTATTCTATAGCGACAGACAGATACTCAACCACTCGGCACTCAACCCTATATTCAGTTTCCTCTATTCTGTAGGAAAAATTGAGAACTATAGCAGCGAATACAGTTTTGTTGACGAGAAAGAGTGTAGCAGTATTGTTGAAAATCTATACTGTATAGACAACACCGTTTGCGACACGTTGATAAAGACAACCAGGCCAAACATCATAATCATAATAATGGAGGGCATGAGTGCAAGGTTTGTCGAGAAGTTGGGAGGCATGAAGAGCATTACGCCAAACATTGACCGCCTTATTGACGAGGGCGTGCTGTTTACAAACTGTTATGCAAACAGTTACCGTACAGACAGAGGTGTGATATGCACACTGAGCGGTTACCCATCATTCCCCAAGACGTCGGTAATGAAATCGACCATAAAGAGCCAGAAGCTACCATCTGTAGCACTGTCGTTGGGCAGAGCCGGATATACAAACACATTCCTTTATGGAGGTGACATAAACTTCACCAACATGAAGGGTTATCTCTACTCTACCGGTTACCATTATACCTTTGCCGACAAGGATTTCAGTTCAACAGAACAGGAATCGCACAAATGGGGTGTGGGCGATGACATCACATTCAACAAGCTGTACGATGTTGTAATGAGTCAGACAAAAGAGCCATGGCATATAACACACCTTACATTGAGCAGTCACGAGCCATGGGATGTACCTTATGACCGTATCTCCGAAGACAAGATAGCCAACAGTTTTGCCTTTACCGACGAACAATTGGGAAAATTCATCGACAGGCTGAAAAAAACTGACAAATGGGAAAACACATTGGTCGTATGCATTCCGGACCATTCGGTTGTCGGTTACCCCACAGGCATAAAACAGACCGACAGGGAGAGAAACCATATACCATTGCTGATGTTAGGAGGTGCTGTAAAGCGCCCAATGCGTATCGAAAGACTATGCAACCAGACTGACATGGCAGCCACACTGCTTGCCCAACTGAACCTGCCTATAGATGAGTTCACATTCAGCCGCAATGTTCTTGGACAGAACTACAATTACCCGTTTGCATATCACAGCTACAACAACGGAATTTCACTAATTGACTCTACCGGTTTCACCGTATATGACCTTGACAGCCACACCGTTATACATGAGTCACCACAAGACACCAACAACAGGCTGAATAATGCCAAGGTGATACTGCAAGCAACATACAACAATTACATGAATAAATAAATGAGGCCGGGTCAAAAGTGATTTTGATCCGGCTTTGTATTTGTCTCTTTTTTTTGCCTTTTTCAGGTATAAAATCCCGGTTTAGCTTTAAAATGTCTCATGCGGCCATATAACAGCCCAAATTCTCTTCTACAAGACCGTTT
>JAFZFM010000068.1 GCA_017555865.1 Bacteroidaceae bacterium | reverse complement strand
GCAGCCAACCACGCCAATCAGGGTGTTCTTTCCTCTTCGCATGGCGTTGAGCTGGTCAAGTCGTCCGTAAATCTTCTGTTCGGCGTTGTCACGGATAGAGCATGTGTTGAGCAGAATCAGGTCGGCTTCCTTAATCTCCTCGCATACGCTGTAGCCTGCTATTTTAAGGATTGAACCTATGACTTCGCTGTCGGCCACATTCATCTGGCAGCCGTATGTCTCTATGAATAGTTTCTTGTTTTCCACAATATCCCAAAATTACAAAGTTTTTGCGAAGATAGTAATAAAAACGGAATATTGCAGTTCGTGCTTTGCAATAACTTTTCATTTTAGCTTTTATTAGTTAATATTTTGTGTGATAGTTTGAAGTTTTTTGTTTTTAATTTATCTTTGTACATTAATAATACTGCGGGCTATGTGGCTTGCAGGTAATGTGATTGCTATAGATGAAGAATGATAGCGTAATAATTATACCTACATATAACGAGAAAGAGAACATAGAGCGTATGATACGTACGCTTATGGCTCTTGAGCATGGATTCGATGTGCTTGTGGTTGATGATGGCTCACCCGACGGGACTGCTGCAATTGTCAAGGAGATGATGGAGGTTTTCCCGCAGAGGGTGTTTATCATAGAACGCTCGGGTAAACAGGGGCTGGGTACAGCATATATAACCGGTTTCAAGTGGGCATTGGAGAGGGAATATGAGTATGTCTTTGAGATGGATGCCGATTTCTCCCACAATCCCGATGATGTTCCTCTTTTGTACAATGCCTGTGCCAAGGATGGTTATGACCTGTCAATAGGCAGTCGATATATTACAGGAGTGAATGTTGTCAATTGGCCCATGGGACGCGTGCTCATGTCTTACTTTGCCTCAAAGTACGTGCGTTTCATTACACGCTTGCCGGTGCGCGATACAACAGCCGGTTTCAATTGTTATCGCCGTTGTGTGTTGGAGACAATGGAACTCGACAAGATACGTTTCAAGGGGTATGCATTCCAGATAGAGATGAAGTTTACTGCATACAAATGCGGTTTCAAGATAAAGGAGGTCCCTGTTATCTTTGTGAACCGCGTACTTGGTACATCGAAAATGAGCGGAGGCATATTCGGAGAGGCTTTCTTTGGCGTTATGAGGTTGAAGATAAGCAGCTGGTTCCGTAAATTCCCTAAAATGAAAAAATAATAGAATGGCTACAGATACTAACAGACAGTTTGAGAAGGTGCTTGCAGTGTGCCGTGAATTGTTCGGCAAGAAATTGTACGATTATGGTGCTTCGTGGCGTATTATGCGTCCCGAATCGCTTACCGACCAGATTTTCATAAAGGCAAAACGTATACGCACTCTTGAGACAGGTGCCGAGAATCTTGTTGGTGAAGATATAAATTCGGAACTTATAGGAATTGTGAATTATGGTCTTATCTCTCTTGTGCAGCTTGATTTGGGTTATGCCGATAATTGTGACATAACACCCGACAAGGCTATGGAGTTGTATGACAGCAAGGCACAGGCTACATTGGAGCTGATGAAAAAGAAGAATCACGATTACAATGAGGCATGGAGGGGTATGCGCACAACATCGTACACCGATCTGATACTGACAAAAATATGGCGTACAAAGCAAATTGAGGAACTTGGAGGCGAAACAAAGGTTTCCGAAGGTGTTGACGCCAATTATATGGATATGATCAATTACGCCGTTTTCGGCCTAATAAAGAACGGAATTGCAGACTAAAGGAAAAATAGCATTTACGGTTGTTGTCAACGTGTGCCGCTTTGTGTTGGCGTTGACACTTATGGCGTCGGGCTTTGTGAAGGCTGTCGACCCGGTAGGCTCCATGTACAAGTTGCAGGAGTATACTTCGGTGCTTGCTGTCGATATGTTCTCCGATGACTGGCTGCTCTTCTTTTCAATAGTGCAGGCAGCAATAGAGTTTCTGGTGGGTGTCTTTCTGTTCATGGGTGTCTATCGCAAGTTCATGGCGGCTCTCTCCTTCTTCATAATGCTGTTCTTTACGTTGTTTGCCATGTTCGTGACAATTGATTCCACTGTTGATGACTGTGGCTGTTTTGGCGATGCCTTTGCACTCTCGAACAGTGGCACGTTAATAAAGAATATCATATTGTTGACATTGTCTGCTGTCGTGCTTTATGGTAACCGGCGTTTTGTGTGGTGTATCACCTCTGTCAGCCGATGGATGGTTGCAATATTCTCGTTTTTCTATATTGCCACAGTCGAGGGTGTGAGTTTGTCTGCTTTGCCTGTACTTGACTTCCGCCCCTATGCGGTAGGCAATAACCTAAGGGAAATGATAGGCGATGTACCCGAGGTTTATGAACTGAGACATGTATACTCAAAGGATGGCGTGACACAAGAGTTTGTTGGCGATAGTCTGCCCGACAGTTCGTGGACTCTTGTTGATACCTATTCTCAACTTGTGAGCGAAGGGAAGCAGTCGTTGATAAGCGATTTTGCAATAATAGATTGGGAAACCGATGAGGATATAGCCCGAGAGTTGCTTGCCGATACAGGTTATGTGTGTATTGTGGCCATTGAGTTTGTTGACAAGGCACAGGTGAGCCGTGTTGATAAGATAAATGATTTTTATGACTATTGCGCCGAGAAGGGTGTGCCTTTCTTTGCTGCTACAGCCTCGTCCGAGGATGAGATTATGTTGTGGCGCCGACGTACCGGTGCCGAGTATCCTATATACTGGGCCGACAATATGATGTTGCGCACAATGGTGCGTTCGAATCCTGGAGTCCTGCTGTTGCGCGATGGAGTTGTAGCAGGTAAATGGGATGTTGCAGGAATTCCCGATATAGACCAGTTCTCGCAATCGCCTACAGGTATGCCTGATAAACTCAGTGGCATTGTAGATAGAATGCGTGGTTGGAATTTCTGGGCGATAGCGCTTTTTGTTCCTCTTGGATTTATAGCGTTGTTCGATTTTTTGGTATCGTTGTCAAGACGACGCCGGTCGGCAGCCAATAATGCCGGGGAAGTGACCGATAAAATTGAGATTGTTGATTGAACTTAATATAAACTATTTAAAACATTAAAGAAATGAGAAAGAACATTGTTGCCGGAAACTGGAAGATGAACATGAATCTTCAGG
>JAFZFM010000067.1 GCA_017555865.1 Bacteroidaceae bacterium | reverse complement strand
TGTTTTGCAAAGGATAGCGTACAGGACACTAAGTACATCGATTTCAAATACGTACTCAAGAAGGATAGCTACATTATTGACTTTTTTGTTGAGGCACACAACATGGACGACCTGTTGAGTTCAAGAGACATGGCCGTCAACTGGAAACAACTGATACGTCAGCAGGAGGCCGGCTATGATTTCGAGCAGCGTTTTACAAGCCTCACATACAAGCCTGTCAACGACGACTCGGACTACTTGAGTGAAATGCAGAGCGAAAGCATAAAGCTCACAGAACCTATCAGTTGGGTAGCATTCAAAAACCAGTTCTTCTCATGCATTCTCATTTCGGGAGAGCAGTTCAACAACGTAGAACTGAAATCGGAGATTATTGCCAAGGGTGAGGGTATGCTAAAGAACTGCTCTGCGCAGATGACAGTCCCATTTGACCCAAGCGGCAACAATGCAACTGCCATGCAGTTCTATTTTGGTCCAAACAAGTTCCAGACCCTGCAGGAGTGCAGCAGTATGGGAATCAACAGCGACAAGGATCTTGAGCTTGAGGAGCTCATATACTTTGGTTGGCCTATTGTACGTTGGATCAACCGCTACTTCATCATGTATCTGTTCGACGGTTTGTCAAGCCTTGGACTAAACATGGGTATCGTACTCATACTGCTTACTATCATTGTAAAGGCTATTGTATATCCATTTACAAAGAAGTCATACATTTCATCGGCAAAAATGCGTGCCCTTAAACCGCACATCGACGCAATCAATGCCAAATACCCCAAGAAGGAAGATGCCTTGAAAAAGCAGCAGGAGATTATGGGATTATACACCAAGTATGGTGCAAGCCCAATGGGCGGTTGCTTGCCAATGCTTATTCAAATGCCAGTATTCATTGCACTTTTCAACTTTGTGCCAAACGCGATAGAGCTACGCCAGCAGAGTTTCCTTTGGGCGCATGACCTTTCGGCTTTCGATGCCCTTATCAGTTGGGAACAGCCAATATGGCTCATTGGCGACCATATAAGCATATTCTGCCTATTGTTCTGTATCACACAGATACTCAACACCTACTACACAAGCAAAATGCAGCCAAGCATGGGTGGTTCCGAAATGGAGCAGCAACAGAAGATGATGCGTTGGATGATGTACCTTATGCCGGTAATGTTCTTCTTCATCTTCAACGACTACTCATCGGGTCTTAACTTCTACTATTTTATCTCAACACTCATCAGCGTCTTGATATTCATATATCTGCGCCGTGCTGTAAAAGAAAATGAATTGCTGCAGAAGATGGAGGCTTATGCCGAAAGCAACAAGAATAACCCAGCCAAGAAAAGCAACATGATGAGCCGCCTTGAGGCATTGCAGGAGCAGCAGAAAAGAATGCTTGAGGAGCAGGAGAGAATCAGAAACGAGAGAAAAAACAGAAGAAACAAATAAAAGATTAGATAAATGGGACTATTCAGTTTTTTTAAGAGAAAAAAGGATACTACAGAGCGCATTGGCGGTATGGAGGATTTCATGACCCTGATACGCGTGTACTACCAGTCGTCAATGGCTGCGAACCTTGGAATAAGCAATATAAACATGCTGCCCGACCTTGCAACATTCAAGCGCACACTCAAGGTTCCAACACAGAACAACAAACTTGGTGTTGCCGAGCGTGGACGCTGTAAAAAGATGTTGGAACAGATATACGGTCTTAACGAAATTTTCTTCAAGGAGATTGACGCTTCAATAAAGAAGAACTGCAAGAAAATGCAGGACGCACAGCCCTACCTGTTCGCATTCCAGGGATTCAGCAACGACTTGATGATGCTTGTAGGCAACCTTATGAAGTGGAAGTTCCGTGTACCGGGCTTCATGCACAAGCTGTTGCGTAGCATGACCGAGAAGATTATTGGCGATATCCTCACCAAGAACAATTGGAAAGACGAAGCAACATTCCGTACTGTATACAGTGTTCGTCAGTATAGAGAAAAACTTGGCTACTCACAGGCCTGGATGAGCGAATATGTATACAAGATTGTAACCTTGGCAAAGAAGGAGCCACGTCCAAAGGCCGAGGATATGGACAAGAAGTAAACAAACAAATAGAAAAGGATGCGTTACATTTAAACAAACGCATCCTTTTTCATCGATATACAATGCTTGATTTCAAACCAATTACAATAGATATTGTCGGCGAGCTGCTGCAATTTACAAACCCCGCAGTAACCCGTTCATGCGACTACACACCGGGAAACCTGGTTATGTGGGCACGTTTTATGGACTACCGATATGCAATACACAACGGTACCCTGTTCGTAAAATGCAAATCACAGGCCGACATGTCAACCCCGGCCTTTCTGCCCCCATTGGGAAAAATGCCGTTAACCGAAAGCATTGGTGTTTTGCAGCAACACTGCAACCACACCGGTGAGCCACTCCATTTCACAGCTGTTCCACAAGAATTCATAGCACAGTTGCAAGAGTTGCTTCCAAGCCACACAAGCAGTACGCTTGAAAGCTGGAGTGATTACATATACAGTGCACAATCACTTGCAACATTGCAAGGCAAGGCTCTGAACAAGAAACGCAACCGCTACAATAAATTCATTGCAGAGCAACCCGGATACAGCTACAGCCGCTTCACTGTCGAGGATACAAAAGAGGTAGTTGCATTCATTGCCCAACACCGCGAGTGCCAACACAACCGAAGTGACAACATGCGCTGTTATGAACAGTGGCAATGCCTGGCAACTGTAAGAAACATCATACACTATTCCCAACCGGCAGCAGTACTGCGGGTAGATGGCAAGATTGCAGCATTCACCTTGGGAGAGGTTTTTGGAGACACTCTATTCGTACACATAGAGAAAGCTTCACGTGACATAGCAGGTGCAGCCGAAGCCATTAACAGAATGTTTGTAAACGACATGCTGGAGCAATACCCGCAAATTGAATATGTTAACCGGGAAGAGGACTTAGGAGACCCGGGATTGCGCCAAGTGAAACGTGCCTACAATCCATTATTGCTTTTAGAGCGCTACGAACTTGTACCTTAACAATCATAAACTAGAGAAGATACTGGATATGGTTCATATGGAAAACAGAAAATCCGTTTTCCATATGAACCTTTTAATATACAGGAGATACACCTTGATTTTTATACTCACAATAAAATATACCCAATAAAACTTCATACAAATAGTCTTGAAGCAAGCTTCATATTTGGCTTTGCCGAAGTTGTTTGCGCTCGTTGCGTGTAAAAATGAATTTTTACCCACTCGCTTAACGAACTTTCTCGATCGCTTATCGCGGCATTTGAGAAAATCTCGAATATAGCTTCGCTCGCTGTGAAAAATATTGAAGCAAGCTTCATATTTCTCGCTCGCTTATCGCTATATTTGCGGAAAATGTTGAACAACCATAATATATCCAAAACATGAAAAAACATGCTATCGCACTTATCCTTATATTAATGTCAATATATAGTAGTGCACAAGTCACAAACAACGCAATAGACTTTGAGAGAAACGGCCGTATATCACTGGGCGTTATAAGGAATTGCACCACCACATCCGGCACAACATTGCAATTGTGGTTTAACCCACAGCATTGGATTCCCGGAGCAAATATCGCCACTTGGGGCCAAAGCCTGAGCATACAGTTGGGAGCACCCGGGAAACTTGTTGTAAAAAGCAACAATGAAGAGTTCACTTTCTCCGATACTAATATATCTGCGGGGAATTGGACACATATAACACTGCTGCTTGATGGAAGCAATATAAGCCTGATAACAAACAATGCCAATGAACAGACCCATACATTGGCAATACCATTTACAGTACCAGAAGAAGAACCTCTGCTACTGGGAGGAGGATTCCTTGGACGCATGGACGAGGTACGTATCTGGAATTTCATTCTCCCGGCAGACTATAATCGCTTTTGGAACAATACCATTGACAAGTTCAACCCATCCTGGAAATATCTTGCCGCTTATTGGAAGTTTGACCAGACACGTCTTGACAAAAACGTATACGACTATAGTGAAAACGGGAACAATGGTACGTTCAGTACAGCCGGTATAAAACGTTCACCTGTTACAGACAACCCGAAATTTGTATACCGCAGAAACCTCGCCTATTCAGACTGCAGCCGCTTCTTTGACCGAGGTGTACAGCATGGCCAATATCTGAAAAGCAATGTAATAAGCATGATTGGAGCAACTGCACAGGCTGACGGAACATTGAAATACAAACAACCCGACAATAGTGGTATTATAACAAATGGCAGCTATCTGGCCGAATACGACAATCGCACAGGCATACTCGACCTGAATGGAGATGGAGCACAGATGAATGTCGGTAAAGAGTCGCTTATTGCCTTCAACAACAGCACATATCTTGAAAGTACCTCGGCATACACATTCATGACATGGATATCCATTGATACGTGGAAACCTGGCGCTTTCCTAATAAAGAAAGAGAGCAGTCCCAACAATGGCATTTCATTGCGAATGGGAGACACTCTTGGCGATTTCATTCTACGCTGCAACGGAGTTGAATTGACCTATAGCACCAAGATACAGGTTGAGAAATGGCACCATATAGGCTTCTCGACCAACGGCCAAACTGTTGGTAATGAGTTCATATTCGTACTCGACGAAAACACTATTACTCCTTCATTCACTCATACAACTGTCATAAACACGACACTAAGCAAACTACAAACCATTGACTGTATTATTGGAGAAGGTGTCGACGGCAAACTTGATGAGACAATTACATGGTCACAGAAATTTGATGCAACAAATATTATAGCACAAGGAAAAGTTCTTTTGGAACCAGGAATTGGCAAAACCATAACTGGAGCCTATTCACGCAGTGTAGATGGTCTATGGAAATACGACTATCCCGAGGCACTTGGACGTGACAGCTATTCTACTCCGGAGTGGTTCAGAATGATCAAATCCACCTTTGAAGGCTACGAAGGGGCCCACGTCACCATAAGTATCGACAAATGGTCCGACGACTTTTTCAACAAGATAAATAACAATGCCCAATACCGAGAAACATTGGCCGAGTCTATATCTGCAATTGGCAATGAATCCTTCATTGATGGTGTCGACTACGATTTCGAGTGGAACAACAATTGGAGCGGAATAGGAACATTATGCCAATTGGTGCGCAACAAATTGCAGACTGGCAAGATACAGGCAGTCTCTCCGCACGAACTGTACTATAATTTCCCTACCGACAAAATGCAGTATGTAGATTATTTCAATTTCCAGGACTATGGCCCAGGAAACAGAAACATATTCAACTTTGACAATTACAGGAATTTCTTTACAAAAGCCAAGAACCATGGATACCCCGTAGACAAGATAATGCTATCGTACGCAACAACCACAAGCGGAGCCATGTACAGCAACGGTAGTCGCCCCGGAAGCAGCCATGCCGAATACTACCCTACCGGATGGCGTTCAATGCCATACAACACATTTGAATACAGCCAGAACAGCTACGACGTAGGTGATGGACTGACACGTTATTTTACAGGTATGGAGCAGGTTTGGTTGCGCAGTGAATTCATGAACAACAACAGTTGTGCCGGAATATTCTATTGGGACATGGGAAATGATACACCAAACTGTGATGATCCACGCTCACTTGCAACATTCGCCTCATTTGCCATAAACAGCAATATCCAGAAAATCATTGAAAAAGTAGACATTGCTGCCGAAATACCCGAAGAATACGAATACGAGGAGAGCCTCACCGAGTACTACCGTATACGCGGAGCTGCAGAAGGACACACAACACACTATCTCTATCAGAACGGCGACGAACTTTTTGCCGGAGAAAAGGGAGGAGATGTAAGCAGTATCTTCTGTTTTGAAGAGTCAACGAATGACGATTCCTATTATCTGAAAGCAAATGATGGACGTTATATTCAGGACCGAAGCAAACTGGAAACAACCAAATCCATATACCGTTTTGGAAAAGACCCTGTATCGTATAGCTTTAAAAGTTCCGAATATGATTACCCCAATGATCAATATTGCCTTGAGCAAACCTACTACACACCCAACAAAACAGGATTCACCGATGTACAACGTTGCCTGAAATGCAATGGAAACAACGAGGGAGTAACAACTTGGGGACCATGGACCGCAGCATCGCATTGGCACATAGAGCCTATATATGGATATGACATATATAAAGTATCAATCACCGATATCGAAGCCATAAGCTACCTTGCAGCAGACTACACTGGCAGCCACATCATATATAACGGAGGTTTCATTGCCATTCAAGCAGGCGAGGAGATTGTACCGGAGAACATAGCCTCGACACAAGCAGAACAGATAAGTATAGATGTAGACAAAGATGGAAAGAGGATAGTAGTGTCAGTTGGCGTTGTTTCGGAAGTCGAAGGCATCAAGGGACAAGGACTTCCATCTACTATTCATGACCTTGCAGGCCGTAAATTGCAGAAGATCCAAACTCAAGGAATATACATAGTAAACGGAAAGAAACATCTTTACAAATAACACCAATACACATAAAAATGAAAGAAATTCCAGCCACCGAAAGACACCCGCTTGAACCATTTCTGCCACAAAACGCAAAGATACTGTTCCTAGGTAGTTTCCCTCCGCCCAAAGCACGTTGGAGCATGGAATTCTTTTATCCTAACTGGATAAACGACATGTGGAGAATTCAGGGGATTATCCATTTTAACGACAAGCACTATTTTGAAGTTAATGGAGCAAAGCGGTTCGATAAGGATAAGATTGAGAGTTTCTGCAATCAAATGGGGTTGGCATTCTACGATACGGCATGTGAAGTGCGCAGGTTAAAGGAGAATGCTGCCGACAAGTTTCTGGAAGTGGTTACAGCTACAGATATCAAGGCTCTGCTGGCGCAAATTCCTGAGTGCATTGCCATTGTAACAACCGGCGAAAAGGCGACAGATGTAATTACCGGAACTTTCGGATGTGAGAAACCAAGGGTTGGTACATACACAAACCTGACCATAAACGAAAGGGAACTCCATTTCTGGCGCATGCCATCGACCTCTCGCGCCTACCCCCTTTCACTCGAAAAGAAAGCCGAGAGCTATAAAAGTCTATTTGAATGGGAATAT
>JAFZFM010000066.1 GCA_017555865.1 Bacteroidaceae bacterium | reverse complement strand
TACCATAATTGGTATGAACATAATTGATGGAATAACCATCTTCAAGCATATGCATATATTTTAGCAATGCTGAATAATCGTGTTTTTTACGCATAAATAAACCCCAAAAGTTTTTTGTCTAACTTTTGGGGTTCACTTCAGAACTGCCCTATAATGTAAATATAGGCGGCGTAATGCCCACAGTAAATTTCTACTGAACCGATATCTCTATATATTGAGATCCCTCGTCGTAGCGCTTTATTGTGATGACAGTACTGTAATTTTAAATATTACCTCTGTGTGGCTTGTCATCCTGAGCGAAGTGAAGGATCTAAAGAAAAGATTCTTCGTTACACTCAGAATTACATATGCTGTACGATTTCTTACTCCATCTCCTCAAACTTGCTCCTCTCTGCTTTACACACAGGGCAAACCCAATCCGCCGGCAAATCCTCAAATGCCGTATTGGCTGGAATTCCGCCTTTGATGTCACCAAACTCCGGGTCATAGACCCACTTGCAAACCTTGCAACGATACTTCTTTAACTTTTTCATGTTGTTTGAATTTAATGTTATGTCTCAAAATTTAAGTTGATGTCATCCCGACATAGCGGAGCGACGAGGGACCTCAAAGTTGTATAGAGATTCCTCACAAATGGTTCGGAATGACAATCCTCCTTAAATAACGTGAGTTCGAAATAAGAATTTTAGCGTATTTTGTCATACTGAGCGTAGCGAAGTATCTCAAATTTGTGAACAAATAGATTTTTTCAGGCGGCAAGCCCTCAACAACACGTCTCGTCGCTATGCTCCATCGAAATGACAGATTCGCGATTTGATTTGGCTTATATCGAACTCAGGTTAAATAACAAATTGCAGTTTCCCGCTTTCCGTTTTTACCTTTGACAACATCGTCTTTCCGCAACCCGCAGGGCACGACTTGAATCCGTGCTGCCTGCGACCTATTGCTGCCGATGTTGTCGAACCCTCGGTTTAAATTAACCCTCGGCTTTCCAACGCTCGGCGTATGAGTCGAGAATACTCCTTACCTTTTGGCCAATGACGGCATAGTCATCCTCCTTAAGGTTTGCAAGCGAGACACGTATGCTCCATTCGGGGCCGTCGAAACCACCGCCGTTGAGCACAACAAGCGATGTCTCCGTTGCAAGGCGGAACACAACATCCAACGGGCTGTGGTTCAGGCGCAGCCAATCCACAAAATCCTCGCCATAGAAACGTTTGCCCCACACGGTAAGGTCAATCTCGGAGTAGTAGCCGGCACGCAAAGGGTCGGGCACAAGCGTGAACCCCATGTTCTCCCACAGCTTGGTAAGTCGTTTGTTTATTATTTCGAGCATCGCCTGGCGGAAGTTGTCGCCCTCGCGCTTGTCAATGATGGAGTAGAGCGCAAAGAGTGTCATCTGCAGCTGTTGTGGCAGTGACAGGCCCGATGTGTGGTTCAGTGCCACCTGGCGACTGTCGGCAACCATGCGGTCAATGAAACGCATGTTCTCTACATCGCTCCTTATGCTGCCGTATCTTTGCTGCAGCTCGCCCTTGCGCTTGCGTGGCAGGCGCTTGAGCAGTGCATCGAATATGTTGTCGCGGTGCAGTGCTATGGCCGCTGTGCGCCAGCCTGTAGCGCCAAAGTATTTCGAGAACGAATAGACGCAGATGGTGTTGTGGGGCAGGCGCGCCATCAGTGACTGGAAACCGGGAACGTATGTGGCATACACATCGTCGGTCACAATCATAAGGTTCGGGTTCCAACGCTCCACAATATCCACAAGCAGGTCAACCGTCTTGCCATCCATTGCGTAGCTTGGCGGGTTGCTCGGGTTCACGATGAACAATGCCTTGTATGCTGTGTCACGCAGTTTGTTTATTCCTCGTTCGCTGTATTGCCACAGGTGCAGCCCGTCGTCGCTCATGCGGCTTGCGGGTATCTCGGTTACCTTGTAGTTGTAGCGGTAGAGCTTTGGAATCTCAATGTAGGGCGTGAACACCGGTGTCATAAGCGCCACCTGGTCGCCGCGCTCAAGCAGGCGGTTCTGCTGCAGACTGTCGAATATGTAGCACATTGCAGCCGTGCCGCCCTCGGTGGCAAAGAGGTCAATCTCACCCTGTGGTGGGCGGCCGTTGAACAGTTCCTGTGCCATATAGTCACGTATAGCTATCTCGGTGTGGCGCAGTATGCGGTCGGGTACAGGGTACTGGTTGCCCATTATGCCCTCGGCCCATTCGTGGATAAGCTCGTCGGCATTCACTTTGTGCTCATCGAGCATATAATGGTAGCATTTGTCGAGGAACTGCGCCCATTCTTCCTTTCTGTTCTCCTTGATGAACTGCTCAAAGCGCCCGGCAATGCCATCTTTTTGCGGTATGCCGGCAAGCCCTTCAGTGCGTTGCCAGTCGCGGCGGCACTCGCCGATGCCGAACTTGCCCAGCGCAAAGAATGCCTCACGCGGCAGGGTCGCGACCCAGTTTGGGTTTCCACGCCCCGCGTTGAGCATGGTGTGCATCATCTTCTTTATACTCTCACCCGCAAGCTCAATAAGACGATCCTTTAGCTCAAACGGGCTAATTTTCTCCATCTCCTTCTCAAAATTGCTCACTTCACTGTGATCATTCAAATAATGGCTCATAATATTAAAAGTTAAAAGTTAAAACTGAAAACGGAAAACTAAATAATGGTTTATCCCGCTGCATAAGATTTCCGTTTCAGTCACATTACGTACGCTTGAACCTGCTCCCGCTCTTTTTCGCTTTGACAACATCGTCTTTCCGCAACCCGCACGGCATAACCTTCAGCTATGCTACGCGCGACCTATTGCTGCCGATGTTGTCGAACCCTCGGTCGCAGACCTCGGCTTTAACCGCACTTCGTGCGCTTGAACCTGCTATCGCTCGCTGTGCAATCTGCAAGTAAACTTGCATTGCGCTCGCTTAATCGCAGCTTCCCGCTCGTCACGCTACCATCAGCGTCAGGAATACGCCCCACAGGATTAGCAACGTATTTCCAACCGCGTAGGTAATTGTGTATCCCAATGCCGGTGTCTCGCTGCCAAGGCTCTCCTGCAGTGCACCAATGGCCGCTGTAGTAGTGCGTGCTCCCGCGCAGCAACCAAGTGCAATGGCGGGGTGGAACTTGAACCACTTTACTGCAACAAGCACTCCAAAGAGCAATGGCAGCGATGTAGCTACAATGCCGGCAATGAATAGTGACAGGCCAATCTCGCGGAATCCCTCGACAAAACCCGGACCTGCCGTTATGCCAACAATGGCTATGAATATGTTAAGCCCAAGGTTGTTGAATACCCACAGCGCACCCTCGGGGATTGCGCCCATTGTGGGGTGGTGCGCACGCCACCAACCGAACACCAAGCCCGCAATCAATGCGCCTCCGCTGCTGCTAAGGCTCAACGGCACGCCGCCAATGTGCAGTGTGAGCGTGCCGATTACGGCGCCAATGAAAATGCCAATTGACATGAAAACCACATCTGTCGCGTTGGTGGCAGGGTCGGGGTAACCAATCTCTTTAGCAGCGAGCGTCGCTTCTATTTTCTTGCCCACAAGCTCAATCACATCGCCCGTGTTCAACAGCGTGTCGGCAAATACAGGGATGCTCACACCCATGCGCTTTATCTTCTGTATCACAACTCCATGCATGTACGGCTGTGCGCGTAGTTCGCTCACCTTCTTGCCGCCGAACGTGACATCGCGGTGATGCGAATGACCAGCCACCGTGGTCTTTATAATCATAACCGGGAAATCGAGCAAGGCGTCGTCATCTACCTCGCGACCAATCCATTTCTCCTCGCCAATAGTATATTCATAGCGGCCGCTCAGCACCACCTCGTCGCCAATGTGCAGCACCTCGCGTGGCTTTACATCATCAACAATGCGCTTGCCCTTGCGTATACGCTCCACGAACAGTCGCTTTCCCTGCCGTTCAAAGAATGCTTCAAGCTCCTTCACGCGACGCCCTTGCGCAAACCAGTCGTTCTCAATGGCATAGCTGCGGAACTCGACCATTCGTTTCGCGCCAACAATGCCCGGCTTCTCGCTGTCGTCGTTGCCCATCTGCTTCTCAAGCTCGCGGCATTTCGCCTTCAGCTTATCGACACCGCCAAGCAACTTCGGCGCCAGGCGCGCAAGAATCCACGCCGAACCCGCTGTGCCGAATATATAAGTCACCGCATAGGCTACCGGTATGATGTTCAGCGCCTTCTCCTGCTCATCGGCAGGCAATCCAAGCCCGCGTATGGTATCGCCCGCAACGCCAATCACCGCGCTGATGGTCTGCGACCCCGACAGCAACCCTGCCGCCTCGCCCACATTGTAACCCATCACAAGGGAAATGCCCCAAGTCGATAGCAGAATGAACACACACATCACGATGGCAAAGAAAACCTGCGGAAGGCCCTCCTTGCGCAAACCTGCAAAGAACTGCGGCCCCACCTTGTACCCAATGGCAAAGAGAAACATCAGGAACGCCACCTGTTTCAGCGGCCCCGGCGTTGGAATATCAAGCTGCCCAACGAGCACACCCACCAACAGCACACTCGTTACAACACCCAGGCTGAAACCCTTAATCTGTATCTTACCAATGAGAAAACCCAACCCCAGCGTCAAGTAAATCGCCAGTTCAGGATGCGCCCGCAAAAGCCCTGTAATCCACTCCATAACAGTACAGTTTAATTTGAGAAGATAACACAGGGAAAAGGGGATTTGTTTGGAGGGGCAATGCAGTTAGGGGAATATTGAAAAAGTCTTGTGCAATTTCAAGTGTGCTCGATTTTTGAATGTAAGCCTATGATGGCTATATGAGATGCTGGGGCTTAAATAGAATAGTTATAACGAAAAAAGGCTGCCGAAAAGCAGCCTTGTAGTAAATATAAATCGTTTAGATTATAAACTGTTGAAAAACTAGTATTAACAGTGATTATTTATCGCCATAATGACCATAGGCGGTAAGTACAAGAACAACAACTTCAGTGTCGTGAATTTCATATACCAATCTATGTTTGTTACTGATACGACGACTCCACTGACCGGAACGGTTGCCGGTAAGTTGCTCGGGTTTCCCTGTACCAGTACGAGGGTGCTCGTAAAGCTCTGCAATCAACTTAAGAGCCTTTTTGTAAGCTTGTTGTTCGCTTTGCAGAAGTTTTTTGAGGTCATTCTGAGCCTCCTTGGTAACTAAAACATTATATGTCATAATTCCCTGATATATTTGTCAAGTTCCTCAACACTTGTAAATTCCATAGAAGGACCTTCTTTAGCCTTGTCAACACGGGCAAAGAATTCCTCTTTTGTATAAAGGGTTGGGTCTTGTTTCTCCGCAGCAAGTTTACGCAAGTATTTTGCTGCTCTCTTCAGCAAATGTTCATCTTCTGCAATTATGCTCATGTTGCGAAGAATCTCAGCATTCATCTGCATTGTTGTCATAACTTTTACAATTTTATTTTGTAATAACAAAATTAGATACTAAATCTGAAACAACAAAATTATATAGGAAAATTAACTATCCTATTGCTGTTGATAAATCTTAATCACCCTCAAAAGATTAGTAAACCACTCCATAACAGTGCAGTTTAATTTGAGTAGATAACACGGCGGTAGGGGGATTTGTTTTGGAAGGGGTGTTGACCACGCGTCTGGGGAATGTGGTCACTGTTTTTATGACAGTTGTGGATGTTTTCAACAAATTGGGGGTTAAATGAGGTGATAAAATAAATTTTATTTATTTTTGTATATTACACTTTATAGATTTAGAAAATCAAAGACGCTATTATGATAACCGGAGAAATCAAAAACCGTATAGATACTATTTGGGATGCCTTTTGGACTGGTGGTATAACCAATTCAATCACCATATTGGAGCAGATGACTTATCTGTTCTTCATGAAGATGCTCGATGATGCTCAAAGGATATAGTAATGCTGTGGTTCTTGTTTCTCCAATAATATAGTTTGAGTATTTACGTATAAGTTCATACAGTTGCATATCATTTACTGCAATGTGTTTTGATAACAGGTCAAAAAAAGCAGACATTATGTCTTTATTTGTAGAAAGGTGCCAAGGTGAAAAATGAATAATTTCTAGTTTCTCGTTTTGTTCCAATTCTTTTGTGAGAATCTTGATGAAAGAAGTTTTACCATATCCCCATGGAGCCACAATTCCAAATGAGTACGCGCTTTTGTTAGTGTTGCAGTTGGGGATTATTTTTGCTAATTCTTTTGCAAAAGGTACCCTGTCTAATATGTCTTCATTGCTATCTGTGATTGCATCGTCACACAACAGGTTATTACAATTATCATTTGATGTCTTCTGCGGAAATATGCATTTGATACGCTCTTTAATATATAACAGGATTATAATCAAGGATAGAACGCCTATAATATCAAAATAAGTAAAATATCCGCATTTGATGTATGCCCATTCAATACATTTATTCAACCATTTGAAATAGATGTAAAATAGTAACGAATATCCTGATATGTACAAAGATAACTTTGAAACTCTTTTCTTTGTGAGTCTTTTTACAAGTATTATTATCGTAAAAAATAGAATTGACAAGGTGAGTATCTTCATAAACAATGAATTGTCAAAGCCTTTGCTTATATAACTTGTAAAACTTTTTACAGAATCTTGCACAGAAGGTTGGTAAGCGACAAACAAGAGAATGACGATTAATAGAATATACAAATCTATTAAACTGAATTTTTCTTTTAAGTCACGTGTAAACGAGTTTAAAATATTTTTGATTTTTGCCATGTTGTTATTGCATTGTTTTTGCAAATATAATTATTTGCGATGTAGTTATGCGTTTTGTTCGCATTTTGTTGGTAAATTCTCTATTTTCCTATTGACATCAATATTTTCGAGTGGTAAATTTGTGGAAACGCAAAATTGAAAGATATGAACAGAATTATTATAGTTGGAAATGGCTTTGACTTGGCACATGGTTTGAAAACAAAATACGAGGATTTTATAAATTGGTATTGGAAACAATGTGGCGACAACTTGTTGCATTGTTCAGAAAAGGAAATGTCTGACGGCTTGTGCTCTTTTAAGGTTAAGGATAGGGAAAATGCACTTAGTTGGGCTATGGCCTTTCAAGGGTGGCACTATCAAAGAGATAATCCATTTGTTAAATGGAATGAAATAGATGCATTAAATACTGCTGTAAATGATCGAGATTACTGCGATTTCTCTATTATAAGCCCTTTGTTTCAAAGAATATGTAAACAAATGTCTTTGGGCTGGGTTGATATCGAGAATGAATATTACTCTATGCTCGTTGAGTACAAAGGGATGAAAGATGAACTAGAGAAACTAAATAAAGATTTAGTAGTTATTCAAGGTTTGCTTGTTAAATACCTAAAAGAAATTCAGAAGAATGAGATAAAAGAAGAACTTGTTGACGATGATATAAAGAGTAAAATGCTTGCGCCATTTGTTGCTAAAGATTTTTCCGTAGAAGCCAAAGATAAATGGCATGATTTTCTCAAAAGAAGATTAAATGATTCAGACCTGATCGACAATATAGAACTTTATAAACCATTCGAAGCAAAAGAAGTTTTTAAGAGCATAAATGAATTCAAAAATGCTTATAAAAACGATATAGAGTTTATGGGAGTCGATTCAATTTATGGGGCTGTTTTACCGCATGAGATGATGTATCCAGATGAAATATTATTTCTAAATTTTAATTATACAACAACTGCAGACTTGTATATTCCTGAGGATCCTCATTTTATTCTCAATCATATTCATGGTGAACTTGCAAAACCTGAGAATGTGATATTTGGTTATGGCGATGAATCCGATGATGAATACAAGAGACTCCAGAAGATTAACGACAACGAGTATCTGCGACACATTAAAACTAACCGATATTTGGAAACTCCCAATTATAGGGATTTGCTTTCGTTTATAGATTCTGCACCGTTTCAGGTTTGTATTATGGGGCATTCGTGTGGATTGTCGGACAAAACTTTGCTTAATACCTTGTTTGAACACAAGAATTGCGTATCAATCAAACCCTATTATTATGTAAATGAACAGGGTAAGGACAATTATTTGGATATAGTTCAGAACATATCCCGCAATTTTACCAATCCGCAGTTGATGCGCGACAGGGTGGTAAACAAAACTTATTGCTCACCATTGCCACAAAAAGGCAAGGAATAAATAGTCTATTTTCTGCGAATAATTTAGTTGTGGTCTATAAAAAGCCGAGGGCTACTGTTAGAGCATTGGCATTGACAATGCTTGTTTAATGCAACCCACCCGGCACGAATTTCGTCCGTGCTTCGTATGACCTTTTGTTACAAGCATTGTCGACCTAACGGTTCCTAAGCAGGGGGCGACGGTTTAATAAAGATTTGTTTTTTTAAACGTTAAATTTTATTACCAGTATCCAAAAGATTTTTTAATTAATCTTTTGGACATTGATGTTTGCGAATATAGAAAAAGCATTATCTTTACTCTGGATACTGATATGTCAATATATTCTGCTGCAAATGGATAACATGATGCAGGGAAAGTATAATACAAAATGATTAAACGTCGTTTTTCGCTATGAAACACTTGAAATGCTATTTGACCACGTTGTTACTTGTATATAGTTGTTTTATAAGTGCTCAGGATTTTGAGGTAAATGGGATTTGTTATAAAGTTACGTCAGATATTGATAGAACGGTTTCTGTAACGAAGCATCCCTTTGGATATTTCGATTCTCTTGTAATTCCGGAAACTGTTAGTTTTACCTCAACCGTATACAGGGTGGATGCGATTGCTGATGAAGCGTTCTTTTCTTGTAGTGGCGTAACAAGCATTACATTGCCAAACGGTTTGACGAAGATTGGAAAAGATGCATTCAGTAGTTGTAGTGGTTTGACAGAGATAATATTTCCTGATTGTCTTGTGTCAATTGGAGACCGTGCGTTCAATGCTTGTAGTGGCATAACAAGTGTAGTGCTGCCAGGTAATGTGCAGACTGTTGGTTTTGCAGCATTTGTTAATTGTAGTAAACTCACAAGCATAATAGTAAAGTGCAAAACGCCGCCTACTATTGACCCTGATGCATTTATGGGTGTACAAGCAACTCTTTATGTTCCATACGGTACAAAAGATTTGTATAAAAGTGCTGTTGGTTGGAATAAATTTACCGATGTGGTTGAAATGGAACCGGAAGTAATAGTGACAGATGTTATAATTACTATAAATGATTTCGGTTGCGGAACGTATTGTTCGGAATATGCTCTTGACTTCAGTGAAGTGACCGGGCTGACAGCGTATAGTGCCATAGGATTTAACTCAAATACACAAGTAGTAACGCTTGCAAGAGTTATGACGACTATGGCCGGGAGTGGTGTCTTTTTAAAAGGTGAACCTGGTGATTACGTTGTGCCTATTATTGAGGCTTGTCACGATCATACATTGAATTTGCTTGTGGGTACACTTGAGCAAACGGTGGTAAACAGTACAGCTGACGGCTATTCGAACTTTAAATTTACGATTGCCGAGGGTAGTGATGTTCCAATGTTTTATCCATTTAAGGACAATACTGTATTCAGTGGTGGCAAGGCTTATCTGCAGATTCCGACAGCTTGGTTACCCATAGCGGCTCAAAAAACAGTGGGGATACGTTTTGACAATGGCGAGACAACCGATGTTGATGATGTGTTTGACGAGGTGAAAGGTGAGAGCGGAGAGGTTGAAAATATTTATGACCTTCAGGGATGCGAGGTTGAAAACCCAAGCAGAGGTTTATATATTGTTAATGGTAAGAAAAAGTTCGTCAGGTAATTTGGAGATTATGAAAAAGAGATATGAAATGCCAACAATAGACTTGGTTGAGCTTGAGACTGAACCAATGATGAATGTCGCATCCACTGAAACTGGTGGTGCCGGTGTCGGTAATGAACCTGTAGGTGGTAATACTCCTGATTTGTCCAGCAGTAATCGTGGCACGTGGGGCGATTTGTGGAAATGAATGACAATCGCCGATAGTCACAAGTGACTATCGGCGATTATATTTTTTTCGTTTTGACAACACTCGCTAATCGCGGCCCGCAGGGCACGACCTTCCGCCGTGCTACCT
>JAFZFM010000065.1 GCA_017555865.1 Bacteroidaceae bacterium | reverse complement strand
TTCTCGCATAAAGGCAAGCAGAGTATCAATGTACGGCCCAGCCTTATCATTGCATAACAGGTTATACCATTCTTCCGTGGTTACTCCAATGTCACCACAAGAGTACCTGCCGCGTTCATTTTTGGTCTTATATATCGTTTCAAATTCCATTGTCTTAGTTATACAGCAGTAAGTTTAGTAATATGTTTCACATAGTAGGTACGCAATAAACTTTAAAGTATTCAAAAAATATCTTAGACTTATTGTTGTTACAACAACTGCGGTATCTCCATTTAAAAAACGCCTTTGTTTGTATTATTAGCAATCTCCTTGCGTCTACTTCAATAAGTGTTAATGTTTTCTATAAAGTTTATATACTTGATGAGAAGTATTTGCGATTTATGGTACAATGCCGAATTCTTTACTAATGAATTTATCCGCTCCATCATTGCGATTAAACAACATCCCTATCTTTCATATTTAACTAGGTTAAATTCAAAAATACAGAAACTTTCTGACAAAGCATGTATTTAATCAATTAAATCGTGAATTTATTTATGTTTTTTGAATAAAACAACTACACATTTTGGATACTGATACCACCTGACAAACTCCCAAAATTGTCCGTAACGGCAACCTTTGCCCGTTTCAATTTTGCGGATTGAAAAAAAATCAGTAACTTCGCAGACGAAAATAATCTTATATCATTGGTTAAGATAAAAGATATAGCGAATGCCCTTGAAATGTTCGCGCCTCTGCCGCTGCAGGACGACTTTGATAATGCCGGATTGCAGATTGGATTGACAGATGCGGAAGTTACAGGGGTTTTATTGTGTCTTGATGTGACCGAGGCCGTAGTTGACGAGGCCATCGCATCAGGGTGCAACTTCATCGTATCCCATCATCCCGTAATCTTCAAGCCTCTGAAGCGTATCACTGGCAGCAATTATGTTGAGCGTTGTATAATGAAGGCGCTCGCGAACGGTATTGCCATTTACTCGGCACACACCAACATTGACAATGCTCCTGGTGGCGTGAACTACCGCATTGCCAGCAAGCTTGGCCTGCAGAACGTGCGGATTCTGTTACCTAAAGAGGATTCATTGCTTAAACTTGCCGTGTATGTACCTGTATCGCATGCCGACGTGGTGCGCGACGCATTGTTTGCGGCCGGTTGTGGCAAGATTGGCAACTATGGTTCTTGCAGCTACAATGTAGACGGCTTTGGTACTTTCAAAGCTAACGATGGTTGCAATCCTTTCTGTGGCGAGGTGGGCGAACTGCATCGCGAGCAGGAGGTGCGCATTGAGACTGTGTTGCCTGCATACCTAAAGAACAAGGCCGTTGCAGCGCTGTTGAAGGCGCATCCGTATGAGGAGCCTGCTTTCGACATCTACCAATTGAAGAACAGCTGGGGTAGTGTGGGCACGGGTGTAATAGGCGAGCTTGCCGAGGAACGTGACGAGCTGGAGTTCCTGCAGGAGATTAAGGAGAAGTTCAATGTGGGCTGTGTGCGCCACACTCCGCTCTTGGGAAGGAAGATAAAGAGGGTTGCGCTGTGCGGTGGGGCCGGAGGTTCGTTCGCGCAGGCGGCGCTTGGCGCGGGTGCCGATATCTACATCACCGGCGAGGCACGTTACCATGACCTTTTCAGCTACACGGGCAAGATGCTGATGGCTGTGATTGGGCATTATGAGAGCGAGCAGTACACGATGGAGATTTTCAAGGAGATTATACAGGATGCCTGCCCGGCGGTGAAGGTGATGACAACCACGGTTGACACGAACCCTGTGAATTATATGTAAAAGTCACTCCACCAGAATGACAAAAATTGAAGAATAAATTATTAACACTTTAAATATTTAGGAAAATGGCAAAGAAAGATCCTGCTGATTACACAGTAGAAGAGAAATTGAAGACTCTTTATGAGCTCCAGACAATCCTTTCGCAGATTGACAAGATCAAGATTCTGCGTGGTGAGCTTCCTCTTGAGGTTAAGGACCTTGAGGATGAGATTGTTGGTCTTGGTACACGTATCGAGAACATCAACAACGACATCAAGAAGATCCATGAGAACGTTGTAGGTTTCCGCGAGGAGATGGAGCAGGCCAAGAGAAGCATCGAGAAGTACACAGCCGACCAGGAGAACGTACGCAACAACCGCGAGTTCGACCTCTTGAACAAGGAGATTGAGTACAACCGCCTTGTGATTGAGCACGACGAGAAGAAGATCAACGATGCAAGAAAGCAGGAGCAGCAGAAGAACGAGGAGCTTGAGCGTTCAACAAACCTCCTTGAGGAGCGTAAGAAGGACCTTGAGATGAAGAAGGCTGAGCTTGAGGATATCGTTGCCGAGACAAAGGCCGAGGAGGAGAAGCTGCGCGAGCAGGCTCACGACCTTGAGCAGAACATCGAACCACGTCTTTTGGCTTCGTTCAAGCGCATCCGCAAGAGCTCACGCAACGGTCTTGGTATCGTATACGTTGAGCGCGATGCTTGTGCAGGTTGCTTCAGCAAGATTCCACCACAGCGCCAGATGGATATCCGTATGAGAAAGAAAATCATCGTTTGCGAGAACTGTGGCCGTATCATGATTGACCCTGAGCTTGCAGGTGTACAGCAGGAGAAGCCAGCAGAGGCACCAGCACCAAAGCGCCGCGGTATCCGCAGAGCTACAAAGGCTGAGTAATTCCCCTTTTGGATATAGACAAATAAAACAGGCTGCTAATTGAATTAGCAGCCTGTTTTACTTATTGGAATAATTTTAAAAATTATTCTGCAAGCATTGCATCGATTTTCTCAACAAGAGCCTTGAACTCCTGCTCCTCGAAACGGCGGGTGAGCATGACTATCTTGCCGTCGCGGTCGATGAGGATGTTGCGGGTGATACCTGAACCGCGCAAAGCATAGCTTGCGAACGCATCGCCGTTGCTGTCCATTGCAATGGGGTAGGTTGTGCCCATCTTCTCGATGAATGGCTCGATTACATCCTTGGCCTCTTCGCGGTCAATACCTACAAGCATGAAATCCTTGTTGTCCTTGTGGCGCAACCAGATGTCGCTCTCAATATAAGGCATCTCCTTACGGCAGATACCGCACCAGCTGGCTGTGAACTGCAGCATGATTACCTTGCCACGGTTCTTTGAGAGTGTGAACTCTGTACCGTCAAGCATCTGGAGTGTGAAGTCGGGAGCAACGTCACCGACCTTTACTATGTAGTCGTGCTCATAGACAACGACATCGCTCTTTGCCGCATTGTTGTTCTGCGCTGCAACCGGAGCATAGGCAATAAGTCCCAAGAGGAACATTAATAGAAACATTTTCTTCATAGTCGTAATAATCAATTATTAATGTGTATACCCGTTATACACGACGCGAAGATAGTCAAAATCTGCAAGAGTAAGGCCATAAGGAGTCTTAAATATCCCAAAAGGGCTGCGCGTAGCCAATCCACCCCTGAACAATGGAACAAAATTGCCCCTTGCGGTGTTCAAGATATCCGCTAATATTTGTAAATTTGCACAAACGAGAACAACAAATGCTTTAAAAGGTACACTATGGCAAGTAAAAAAGTGGAAATAACGGATTTGACATCACTGGTGCTTGAGGGCGGTGGCATGCGCGGTATATTCACCATTGGAGTGCTTGACAACTTCATGGACCGCGGAATAAGGTTCCCTTATGTAATAGGTGTGAGCGCGGGTGCATGCAGCGCACTCTCGTACCTGTCCGGCCAGCGAGGCAGGGCGAAATACATAAACACCGAGTTGCTTGCCCAGCGCAACTACATTGGCCTGAAGTTCCTGCTTACCCAAAGGAATATCATGGATTTCGATTTCCTTTTCCATGAATTGCCCGAGAAGGTACACCCGTACAGGTATGACGTGCTTGCCGGCTGTAAGGAGCGCTTTGAGGCGGTGACCACGAACTGCCTTACCGGCGAGGCCAACTATTTCGAGGAGAAGAGTGACCCCAAGCGCGTGATTGACGTCGTTAAGGCATCGAGCAGCCTGCCCTTTGTGTGCCCAATAGCATATGTTGACGGCACACCGATGGCCGACGGTGGCGTTGCCGACTCGTTGCCTGTAGAAAGAGCTCTGTCACAGGGATATACAAAGCCTGTAATTGTGCTCACACGCAATATGGGCTACCGAAAGCCCCTGAAGGGTAGCAAGGTGCCGTTCTTTATGTACCGTAAGTATCCTAAGCTGAAAGAGGCTATAGAGAACCGTAACTCCATCTACAACAGAGAGATTGAGCTTATTGAGAAGATGGAGAGAGAGGGTAGTGCTGTCGTTATCCGCCCCGAGCGCCCTATTGAGGTTGGACGCATGGAGCGCAACATTGACAAGCTGCTCGCGCTTTACCAGGAGGGATATGACCTCGCGGCAAAGATTGAGTTCGAAATGAAGTAATATCAAGTGTAAAGTTTGAAACCTATGGAACCACGCAAATACAGATTCAATAACTCAACGTTGACAATAGTGTTCGGGAATATAATGACATCAAAATCAGAGGTCATTGTCAGTTCGGACGACACACATATCAGCATGGGAGGTGGAATATCAGGATGTATACTGAGAGCCGGCGGCGAGAATATACGCAAGGATGCACAAAAGAAACTGCCGGCACTGTTGGGTGATGTCATTGTTTCAACTGCCGGCAATTTGGAGTACCAGAAATACATTTTCCATTGCCTGACCATAGATTACAAGAACAACAATGAATTCTACAAAGAATATTTGTCAAACATTGAGGATATAAACTACTATATCCTACAGCACTCAATAGACAAATGTTTCCGTCTGCTTCAGGCTTTGGACATCAAATCCATAGCATTCCCTTGCATTGGCGCTGGCTCTGCCCATATTCAGATAACCAAAGTTGCCGAAGTAATGGCTGATGCCATTTCAAAGAATCTTTGCAGCACACAAAAACCATATCAGATAGAATTGTATCTCTACGACAAATACCACATAATGCAAGAGATTGATTACCTGGATGTTTTTGAGAACTTCGCAATTAAATCGGCCATGGCAAATTATCAAGTTCAGATTCAGGCAAACCGAATGCAAAGCGAGAATACAGAACCTACAGCTGTTGCGACCTGCATTCCCAAACGCGAAGAGATGAAGCATAAGGTTTTTATAAGCTATTCACGTAAAGATGCCGAACATGTGGAATATATCAGGAATATTCTTGATGACTGCAACATCCCTTACTGGATAGACAAGGAAGGCATTTTCAGCGGAGAGAATTACAAAGAGGTTATTGTAGACGCTATAGATGTATCCAAAGCTGTCATATTTATATCGTCTGTCAATTCAAATGCGTCAATCAACGTCGTTCGCGAATTAGGATATGCCGTGAAACAAGGAAAGGCAATAATCCCTGTGATGCTTGATGATGCCCAATATGCAAAAAGTATTCGTCTTGATATATCAGACATCGACCAGATTGAATACAATAATATAGAGCAAATGAAAAAGAAACTTATGGCAAGTCTGGCATATTTGCTAGGACTGTAACCATGTCTTATATAAATCAATAGCGTTCCAGACACCCAAGCTCTCGGAAAGCTATTTTTCAAACGACAAATACTTCCTGCTTGACAACAAGACGTATGTAACTTGCAGAAATACTTTTCAATAGTTTGCCAATGCCGTCGCAACAGCAGCCTTGTATTTCTCAATGGAGGTTGCCTTGAGGATTGCCTTCTTGTCGCGCTTGAGCATATCGGGCATTAGATACTCCCAATAAGGCTTCATCTTGCTAAGGAACTGGGTGTTTCCCTGAAGGCGTGGCGATAGCAGACGGAACAGTTCATCGTGCATCTGCTGTACAAGAGTGCAGAGCTCAGCGCTGTCAAGCGTGCGACCATTGCGGTACTCAACACCGAGTGCCGGGTTGGCAAGCAAACCACGTCCTAACATAACTCCCTTTAGTGCTGGGAAGCGTTCCTCAATGCGCTTGATATCATCAAGCGTAAGTATATCACCGTTATAAATCACAGGATGTTTGCAGGCATCATAGAACTCAGCGAATGCATCTACATCAACAGGTTTCTTATACTGTTCCACACCAAGGCGCGGGTGCATGGTGATGTGCGCGAGAGGTGTGTCGTTTAGTATTGGCAAGAGTGCACGCCACTCGTCCTTGCTCTCGCAACCCAGTCGCATCTTCACGGTAAATTCAATGTCGGGATACTCAGCTGTAGCCTTCATTATCGCAGCTACCATATCGGGGTGGGCAAGCAGGCCTGCTCCATGCTTCTTGCGCATCTGCAACGGAAAAGAACAGCCCATATTTATATCTACGCATCTGTAGCCTTCATTGACTATAAGTTCCATCAACGGACGCATCTCCTCGGGCATGGCCGCAATTATCTGCGGTACAAGGTTCTCTACGGTGTTGTTCTTGCGCTCGATGTCGCGCACATCCTTATTGCGTATCTCGCCATGCTCATAACGCAGGAATGGGGTGTAATACCCGTCGATACCACCAAAGACATCATTATGAATGTTGCGCCATACGGCCTCGGTATAGCCCTGAAGGGGTGCTGAATATATTTTCATAAACCATATTGAAATAATGGCAACGAATATACTGTTATTTTATAACAAAAAATATATGTAATTCGAAAAATTCAGTAACTTTGAAAAAAACACACATCTATGAAAGCAATAAAGAATTTCCTCATTGATTTTGGCATCACTTTATTAATCTCATTGCCTTGCTTTTTTCTTTGTGACATGATTGGCGAAAAGGGAGTAGTAGACTGGCTGGATCTACAATTGGGATTAGGCGGTGTCTCAATTTTGTTATTAGTTTCCTATTTACTGTTTGCACGACACGACAAAGAGTCAAAGGGTGCAAAAATCGTCAACACAATGACTTTACTGGCGATTGTGGCTACGGTAATATATGGTGCCTTCATGTTGCTCGAATGGCTGTTCCCCGACAACACAGATAGCGGTTTCAAAGGAAATTGGGTACAATGGTTCCCTGTGAGCATTTCAATGAGCGTATTTTTATATATGCAGAATAAACGCAGAGTTCAAAGCTACAAGAATGAGAAAAACCTTGTTGTAGTGGCTGAATGCAATGATATGACCGAGGCGGGGAAGATATGCGCAATGCTTGAGGAAAAAGGCATTAAGGCATTGGTTGCGGACAAGAAAAGTCCTATGTATATTAAAAATGAAAGCAATGCCAAGGTGCAGGTACAGGTTTTGGGACATGACCTTGAAAAAGCAAAGGAACTGATAAAATAAACAGATAGATTTTATGAGACGACTATTGATGAGCATCGTTGCCTGCGTTGCGGTTTGCACGGCATCGATGGCACAGAGCACGTATGAGAGGGCAGAAGCTGCGTTCGACAACAAGCAGTACGAAGAGGCCATAGCACTGTACCGCCTATGCGCCGAAGAGGGTAACGGCGATGCATTGAACAAGATGGGCGGCATATATGTAATGGGATTAGGGGTTGAAGCAAATCTGCAAAAAGCCTTTGAACTGTTTAGGGAAGCCACTGAAAAAGGGAGTCTGAAAGCGCTATGCAATCTCGGAATGTTGTATGAGAATGGCGATGGTGTACAGAAGGACATCCTCAAGGCCATTGAATGTTATACCGAGGCTGTTAAGAAGGGTCACAACGAAGGCTATTTCAAACTTGGCAACCTGTACTTTTCAGAAGATTCTACTGTTACTGACAACCAGAAAGCTATGGAATGTTACAGACAGGGTGCAGAGAATGGACACGAAGGCTGTATGTATATGCTCGGAATGATATTCGAGGAGGGATTCTGTGGCGAGGTGAATATGGACGAAGCTATAAGATGGTACACTAAGTCGGCTGAACAGGGAGAGAGCGAAGCCATGAAAAGACTCGGAGTCATCTATCTGTTCGGCACTGACGGCATTGCACAAGATACAGACAAGGCTATCGAATGGTTTGTTAAAGCAACGGAGCAAAGTGATTGTGAGGCTTATTTTGCTCTTGGCTTCATATATGAGAATGAGAGTCTCGGCCGCCAGAACCTTGAAAAATCAATTGCCAATTACATGAAGGCCGCCGAAAACGGACACTTGAAAGCATACGCCCAATTAGGTGATATGTGCCTGTACGGCATAGGACAGGAGCAGAATACCGAGAAGGCTGTAGAATACTACAATAAAGCCGTGGAAATGGGTAACAGCAAAGCCATGACAGATTTGGCTATGCTTTACCTTACCGAAGAGTATTTGCCGGCAGATTATGAGAAAGCATTCAACCTGCTTTCAAAGGCTGCGGAACTTGAGAATTACGAGGCTACGTACCATCTCGCAATAATGTACGAGAATGGCGAGTTCGTGGAGAGTGATATGGGAAAAGCCATTGAGTTATACAAGATAGCAGCGGAGAACGGTTCCTGCGATGCATGTACAAGAATGGCCGAACTATATTATGCAGGCGAAAAGGGAGTTGAGAGTAACCCGACCGAGGTAATGAAATGGTACAATGCGGCAATTGAGTTGGGTGATGACGAGGCCATGAATGAACTTGCGTTGCTTTACTTAACTGATGAAAGATACCCAAAAGACAACAGCAAGGCTTTTGAACTGTTGAAAGCATCGGCAGAGAAGGGCAACTCTGCAGCATTATATCATCTTGGAATAATGTACCAGTACGGTGAAGCAGGGGAGGTAAATATGCCAAAGGCAATAGAGTGTTACACCACACTTGCCAATGAAGGAGACAAGAGCGTGCAGATGCGATTAGGCTATATATACATCGAAGGTGAAGGTATTGAGACCGATGTACAGGAGGCCATCAAGTGGTTCACGATGAGTGCCGAGAATGGCAACGACGAAGCCATGCTCATACTCGGATATATATACGACAGCGATGGAGTAGTGCACAGCGACTCATTGGCACAGGAGTGGTACAAAAAGGCTGCCAAGAACGGCAATGCCGAGGCTGAATGCAATATTGGACTGTACCATTACAAGCATCAGGAGCATGACATTGCAGCCGAACACTTTACAAGAGCAGCAGAGAACGGTTTTGCAAGAGCCAATTACCATATGTTCCTGTATTACTATGATTTCAAGGGAGACAATGAAAAAGCACTCGAATGGCTGGAGAAAGGAGCCGTAGCAGGTGATCATATATCAATGTATGTGACAGGCTTGCTATATGCACAGGAAGAAGAGTATGCACAGGCCATTGAATGGTACACCAAATCAAGCGAAGCAGGATATGCCGATGAGACAAGAGAACTGGCAAAGTTCTATGTGTATGGTATTGGTATTGACAAAGACTTTGACAAAGGAATGGAACTGATAGACAAGGCAATATCCGAGCAAGATATTGAGGCTTTATTCATGAAGGCAGTGTTCCTTCTTGGAGAGAACAGAAGCAAGGACGAGATAAATACAGCCATTGAGATTTTGCAAATTCTGGCCGAAAACAACTACGTAAAAGCACAATATCTATTGGGTACGATATACATGGAAAACGAAGTTGTTGAAAAGGATATTGAGACAGGAATCAAGTGGATAAAACAGGCTGCAGAAAACGGTCATTCCGAGGCACAGTTCCAGCTTGGACTATGTTATGAGGAAGGCATCGGAGTACACAGGAATGTGAATGATGCAATTTTCTGGTACAGGAAGGCAAGTCTTCAGGGACACGAGGAAGCCACTGAAAAAGTCGATATGCTCGATGATTGATTAATATACTGATTATTATTACAATTCGCCGGTTTTCTTTACAGATAGCCGGCGAATCATTTTAAATAAGACAAGTACAATGTTTATTCCGTGTGATATTGGCGACATTCAAAAAATCCAAAATTCCGGCCAAGAATAAGGAGGGTGCGCAAATATCCAAACCATATTAAACATAAGACAAGTATTATGTTATTTTGCTGTAATATTTCCAGGAGTTTTAAATCCAAATTTCCGGCCACAAATAAGGAGAGTGCGCAAATATCCAAACCATATTAAACATAATATTTATTATCATGCATTTGTAATAATGCAGAAAACAGCAGGTATCTCGTAGATAGTATCAAACTTTACTCAATAGGAATCTAATTATTGAAAACCATTTCTCTGGGTCTGCCTGATTCCAAATGCCATCAATGTAACAAGTTCTTGGATGACCGGCAATCTTGTAGCCATTCTTCTCCATTTAGGCAGTTCCTTCTGCTCATAATGGCGCAAGGCCTTGACGGTCACCTGCATCAAACGGGAGAACTCTCCAATTTTAAACTTTGTTTTATTACTCATATCGTACGATTTTTTGCTAGCTAGTACAAAGTTAAGCCATACCCCAAGGTATGAGTCAAGAGTTTATTCATATTTTTTAATGTCGCAAGAGAGATAATTCGTTTTTTTAAGTAAATTTGCAACCTATTCGTAAAATAAGAAAAAGAAATGCCAGAATTATCAGAAAGAGCTATACTTATGCCATCGTCGCCAATCCGCAAACTGGCGCCTTTTGCCAATGATGCAAAGGCTCGTGGCGTAAAGGTATACCATCTCAACATCGGACAACCTGATCTCAATTCTCCCGAGGTGGCTCTTGAAGCAATAAAGAAATTTGACCAGAAGATCCTTGAATATAGTCCAAGCGACGGTTTCCTCTCTTTGCGTGAGAAACTCGTCGGCTATTACGACCAGTATCAAATCAAGTTGAAACCGGATGACATCATCGTGACATCGGGTGGCTCGGAGGCTGTGCTCTTTGCATTCCTCACATGCCTTAACCCTGGTGACGAGATTATCGTGCCCGAGCCTGCATATGCCAACTATATGGCCTTTGCAATATCTGCAGGTGCTGTCATTCGCCCTATACGTTCATCAATTGACGAGTCGTTCGCACTGCCTCCAATGGAGCGTTTCGAGGAGCTCATCAACGAGCGTACACGCGGAATCCTTATCTGCAACCCAAACAACCCTACCGGTTACCTCTACACACGTAACGAGATGAACCGCATACGTGACCTTGTAAAGAAGTACAACCTGTACCTGTTCTCGGATGAGGTTTACCGTGAGTTCATCTACACCGGCTCGCCTTATATCTCGGCATGCCACCTTGAGGGCATTGAGGAAAACGTGGTGCTTATTGATTCTGTATCAAAGCGTTACTCGGAGTGCGGTATCAGAATAGGTGCGCTCATAACAAAGAACAAGGCTGTTCGCCAGGCAGTAATGAAGTTCTGCCAGGCGCGTCTTAGCCCACCATTGCTTGGACAGGTTGTTGCCGAGGCTTCAATTGAGGCTCCACGTTCATATGCAATAAACACTTACGAGCAGTACATCGAGCGTCGCAACTGCCTTGTGGACGAACTCAACAAGTTGCCAGGTGTGTACTCCCCCATCCCGATGGGTGCATTCTACACCGTTGCACGACTGCCTATCGATGACAGTGACAAGTTCTGCGAATGGTGTCTCACTGATTTCGAATATGAGGGCGAGACCATCATGATGGCTCCGGCATCGGGGTTCTACAGCGAGGAAGGATATGGCAAGAACGAGGTACGTATAGCCTATGCCATTGACAAGCAAGACCTAAAGCGTGCGATATTCCTATTGGGCAAGGCACTTGAGCAATATCCGGGACGCGTAGGATAATTCATCCAAAGACAATAATTGATTCAGGATTATATGCCTGCTTTTATAAGCGGATATGTAATCCTGATTCTTTTTAAAGACAACAAAAAACACTGTCGCGATTGCGACAGTGTTTTTTGTTTGTGATATACACCCAATCAATAACCGAGTGACTTCTGGAGATCCTCAAGCTCCTTAACCTTGTCGGCCATCTTGAGGTTGTAGTAGCAGTTGATGAGGTTTGTCAACCACAACTCGTGCTTGTCAGGAGCAACTGAGCGGAGTCTCTCGAGCAAAGGCAATGCCTTGTTGTAGTAAAACTCGAG
>JAFZFM010000064.1 GCA_017555865.1 Bacteroidaceae bacterium | reverse complement strand
GGAGAATGGAGCGACCTTATACTCAAACAGCCTGACACTGTTGTACAGGACACCCAACATCTGCAACAGAGCTATGATGAGAATCGACGGCAGAATACCGGCAACGCCAAAGAAGAAATACACAGGAACCGCCACAAACAGTGCGACGAACGAAGTCCACAATGTATATATCGCCAATGAATTAAGCTGCCTTACACCACGCAACACGGCGACCTCTCCACCCGACACCGCCATAAAAAGAACCACCGGTGAAAGAGCCACGAAATACCACGAAGAATAATCGTTGCCATCGGAAATATATTTCATCACCAAAGGAGAGAATATCACAAACAGCAACATTCCGACAATACCGGTGAGAAGAGCGATGCTACGTGTAACCTTTACATAATGTGTCACATCTTCTGCCGTTGCATTCTCATAGGTATCGGACAATTTACGCACTGCGCTATACGACAAACTAAGATTGGTACAATCGCAAAACATCTGCACAGTACGATTGTAAAGCCCAATAAGGCCCAAGCCGACAGTTCCGAGCAGAGTCGAGGCTATCTTGTTACGCAAAAGATTAACAAGCAGAGAAACACCTTGCGCTCCACCCAGAAGCCCAAGATATTTGACAACACGGCCATACTCACCGCTTGTACCCTTATTTGTTATTTTTTTACTCATTCAAACCATTAAACGGACACGCAGAAAACGCATCATACTTAATCTTTGCGAAGATAGCAAAAAAACGTCTAAAAATAACAGCAAATAGCATAAAAGCCGATTAAATCGTAAAACAAATTATAATAAATTATCGTAAATTATATACTATTTTATTACCTTTGTAACAAAGAGCCTATTCCACTTATCAATAATGAAATTAAGTATCATAGTTCCGGTTTATAAGGTAAGACGCTATTTGCAAAGATGCATCGAAAGCATTTTGCAACAGACCTACACCGACTATGAACTAATACTCATCAACGACGGTTCCCCCGACGGTTGCGGTTCTGTTTGCGACCGCTTTGCACAAGAATGCGACAAAGTCAAAGTCATCCATAAGAAGAATGGCGGTTTGTCATCGGCACGCAATGCCGGAATAGCAGCGGCAAGAGGCGAATATATAACCTTCGTCGATGCCGATGACACCATAGCGTCAGGCACATTCTACTACAACATGCGCATACTGCAGTCGAACCCGGATATCGACATTCTGGAATACCCCGTAACAAAGCATTACGAATCTCCACAAAGCGAAGTACTCTCGTTCAACCCCGAGAAGGTCAGCGGCAACGACATTTTCCCGGATTGGATAAAGCGCAAAGGTTATGAGCACAGTTTCTCATGCAACAAGATATACCGCGCCGACCTGTTCAATTTCATAAGATTCCCAGAAGGAGAAGTCTTTGAAGACACCTATATAACACCAATGTTGTATGAAAGCGCATACAACGTATATTATTCCGATTGCGGTTTCTACTACTACTACAAGAACGAGGGAAGCATAACCAGCAACTACTCCTTCAAATCACAATACTTTCTGTTCAAGAACACCTTCGCGCTATACGAGAAAGTAAACAACACCTATAAGATGCACAACGAAGCAAAGGAGATTCTCCTGAAAAGCCTCGACCGCCTCACAGACCTTCACTGCTGCAGTGACGGAAAGGCAGAGGAATATGCCAAGGCACGAAAAATGCTTAAAGGCAAGAACATCCCCATCAACGAGCTGTTCAAGATGAGCATTCCCACAATGAAGAAAATAAAATATACCATATTCTCGCTTTTAGGAGCCGGAGCGCATTGCCTTGTCTTCAGGATGTTCAAAAAGAAACTTTGTTGACCCACCATGTTCCTTTCAATAATAATACCCCATTACAATATTCCCGACAAACTGCTCAGACGCTGCGTACAGAGCATTCTTACACAAGGAATACCCGACAATGAATACGAGATAATCATTGTCGACGACGGCTCCGACACAAAGCCGACATGGGTGACAGAACTTGACAAAAACATAAGACTTATCAACAGCGAACACTCAGGCCCCGGCGGCGCACGCAACAAAGGAATAGAGGCTGCAACAGGAGAATACATAATGTTCGTCGATGCCGACGATTTTCTGTTCAACAACGGTGAGATTCTCTCATGCATCGAAAAGCTGAAAAGCGAAAGGCCACACATACTCCGTTACAGATACATCGTCAAGAAAGAAAGAGAAGAAAACATAAGCCCTAAAAAAAAGAACATACGCTTCAGCAATACTATAAGCGGAGCCGTATATATGGAGAAGAACAACCTTTCGGGCAGTTCATGCACCTTTTTCTTCCGACGTGAGCTTGCGCTCAAAAAGGGAATCACATTTCCCGAAAACACATTCCACGAAGACGAAGAGTTCAACACAATTCTCCACTACCACGCGCAGTCACTCATTGACAGCAACGCCACTCTATACTGTTACAGCATACGCAACGGCTCAACAACAGCAAACGACTCGACAGAATTCGAGAAGAGACGTATTTCCGATTTCATGGACATAATCGTCAGAATACACAGGTTTGCACAATGCAACAGCGGAAAAAGCAACCCCATCCAGGCAAGGGCCATTGCACACAAGCTCGACACACTCGTCGTTGACGCCATACTCAACATGATGTACTCGGGCATGGGCATACGGGAGATAAGGAAAAGATGCAAGAGCACACTATCTCCAATATCGCTATACCCACTACGCAAAGCATCATATTCGCTCAAATACCGCATATTCCGTTGCCTTACAAGCAACCTGTTCGGAATGATGCTGCTGCGAATAATAACACCATCCAGAAAGCCGGCAAAGAGATGAAGATACTGCTTATAGGAGAATACAGCAATGTCCATTGGACACTTGGCGAGGGGTTACGTTCTCTCGGCCACGAAGTATGCGTTGTCAGCAACGGCGACTTCTGGAAGAACTACAAACGCGACATATCATTGACGCGCACCACATACAGCAAGTGCGAAGGAATAACATACCTGCTAAAAATCTTAGCCCTGCTCCCCAAGCTGCGCAACTACGACGTGGTACAGTTCATAAACCCCATGTTCCTTGAACTGAAAGCGGAGCGCATAGAACCCATTTATCGTTTTTTGAAGAAAAACAACAAGAAAGTATTCCTTTGCGCACACGGCATGGACGCTTTTTGGGTCGAGGCATGCACACAGGAACCG
>JAFZFM010000063.1 GCA_017555865.1 Bacteroidaceae bacterium | reverse complement strand
TGTTTTTTATATTCAAAAATGTCTGTTTTCTTCTTTTTCTCGGTTACGTAGCCCGCTACGCGCCCTACAAAAAATAATAAAACACCCTATTTTTGCTCTATAAAAAACTTAACGATATAAATTTAAACAGCTTCTAAAAATCAGCGGATTCCAGCGCGCAATTCATCCAACAACGATTCTACTGCAGGCAACAGGGGGCTTCCGTTGTCATTATAGATCGAATAGTCGGACAACAGCAACATCTCATCCGCCAGCATCTGCTTCTGCATCCTGCTCACAACCTGGTTGCGGCTCATTCCACTGCGGCTGACCGTACGTTGTATACAGGTCTCCTTATCGGCCCACACCACAAGCACCTTGTCTACTGATTCAATTATACCAGACTCATACAGCACAGCAGTCTCCACTGCAACAACAGGTGCTTTCTTCTCAGCAGCCCACTTCTCGAAATCCCTCTTGACAACAGGATGCACCAATGCGTTCACTCGCTTGATATTGTCATCATCAGTGAATATCCTTGATGCGACATATCCCCTGTTCAAGGAGCGGTCCTCATTATAGCATTCACTGCCGAACATCCTTGTCAACCCTTTCACTATGGATGCATCGGAAACCATAAGTTCCTTTGCTTTCCTGTCACAATCATACACCGGCACGCCCATAATCTCCATTATGTGCGAAACTACAGATTTTCCGCTACCGATACCGCCCGTTATGGCAAGTCTTATACAATTCCCCATCAAATTTCTTTATTTATACTGCAGGAATCATTTCCTACGACATACAAAACCAGGAACAATCTCAACATCATCCTCCTTTATTGACAAAGGACACTTTGCCAGCCCGAAGCGAATGCTGTCACTCTTGCCACCCGTAAGTTCCACAAAATCGAGCTCAACCCTGAAATCCTTATCCGTAACATCATAGGCAACACTTGCCGGTGCAAGATAGGATATGACAACGGAATCAGGTATATCGTAATAATCATCTATATTCAGGTCAAACAGTCTGTTGACGATATTCACGCCAGCTTTAAGCTCCCTTTTCACATATGGAGCTACCGTAAGATAGACATCAATCACGGAAGGATCATACCGTAGGTACTTGTCCCTGGGAAGAGAATATCTGAAAAGCGTATCCTCACTCAATCCCTTTATGACAAACTCCGGAAGCTCGATATACTCCCATTCATTTACCTTTGAGGAGGGAGCAGTAATTGTAATTTCCTTGACAGAGGCCTCTACAGACACAAGCTCATAATGTTTCTCGGTCTCTACATCATAGTTCAATTTCACCGGCAAGGTGACACTCTCCCTTTTTACCCGCAATACAAGATAGTCATCCTTGAAATGCAGGAATGTTGATGATGGCTTCAGCGCGTTTGACACACGGTTCTCAAGCGCCGAGAAATGTATGGTCAGGGTGCCGCTACCATCGTCGGTCAATTCACTGAAATCGACTGAGACCACTGGCGCATTACCGAAATTGTAATCGAAAAGCTCATTGCCACGGTCACGCACGTATACTTGGGCACTGATATCGTCCTGTTCTTCAAGCTCGACCCCCTCGGGTAGATTTGTCACCACAACACCAACGGCAATATCGGTCTCGAACCTCTCGTTCATAGCCTCCAACAGCCATAACGAGGATGAGACAAACAGAAAGCACATGAACAGCAAAGCATTGCGCCCGTTGATTTTCTTGATCATGAACATGAGATGGTATTGTGTAATGTGTTCAAAGAGGCTGCGCAAAAGAATACCCCTGCGCAGCCTCTTTTATGTGTCATAAAATATTACTTGGCCTCCTGCTGAGCGTCGGCTGAGCTTGGGTAGATTACAGAAACATCTACACGCACCACCACATTGTGGGCAATCTCAAGCATTACTACGCCATTCTCAATAGACTTTATCTTACCGTAGATTCCACCGCTTGTAACGACTTCCTGACCTGCCTGCAGACCGTTACGGAAAGTCTCTATCTTCTTCTGCTGCTTGCGCTGTGGACGAATCATCATGAAATACATGATGGCAATGATTACCACGAACATCATCAAAGTGCTCATCATGCTGCCACCCTGTGCTGCTGTATTCAAAAATACCATAATACTTTTATTTAATTAAAGGTTTATATTACTTGTTTTACTTGTTCAACCTACCCTCCTGACGGAGCTTCTTGGTGATGGAATCAAGCAGACCGTTCACGAACGAACCGCTCTTTGCAGTGCTGTAGTGCTTTGCAATCTCTACATACTCGTTGAGTGTCACGGACAATGGCACATCGTCGAATGTAAGGATCTCGGCAAGCGCCGCCTGCATGATAACCACATCCATAAAGGCCAGACGCTGCATATCCCAGTTCTTTGAAGAACCGCTCATGAGCGCACGGTACTCCTCGGCATTGGCAATCGTTGTCCTGAAGAGTTTGCGGGCAAAATCCATATCAGCCACGTCCTTATACTCTGGCAACAACTGTTGCAGGGCACCTTTCTCCTCCTCGAAGCGCTTGATTGTCTTTATCACAAATGTATCTACAACAAACTTATCATCATTCCAATAGAGGCTCTGCTCCTCAAGAAGCGCATCAAGTTCCTCATTGTCAAAAATGAACATCTTATAGAGCTTCTTCCACAACTCCTTGTCCTCCTCATATGAAGAAGTCTCGGACGCCATATACTCCTGATACACATCACTTGCGATGATCTTGTCAAGAAGACGACGCAGAAGATCCGAATTGTCGACCCAGTTAAGCTTGCTCTTCTCGGCAAACTTGAGCAACTGCTCGTTCTGCTCCAGCTGGGCAATGAAACGGTTGTTTATAAATTTGAGATTGGGGTTCCTGTCACTCTCTGTCGGTCTCACCTTCATGCTGAGGAAAGAGATACGGTCTGCCTCATAATGGGTAATGCCCACCATCAACAGCAACATGTGGTTATAAAGGTCATAGGCCTTTGACAAGCTAAAAAACACTTCATCTTCGGCAGCCTTGATGCTTTTTCCACTATTCTTGTAATAAGCATAGACAATCTGCACGACTTTAAGACGGATAAGAACTCTATTAATCATAAAACGCTTTTTCTGATTTTCGTGCAAATTTCGCACTAAAATGCGACACACGCAAACAAATGAGGAGTATTTTATTACTTACCATTTAATTTTACCCGAAAACGTCATAAAATGCAAGCCAAGCAAAACACAACACCGACCCGATTACATCTCACCATACAGACAACAACCACACCTGCTGAAAGGTTCGGTGCCACAAAGGATATACACATTCCAAAGAGTACAGAAGACGATGCCGAATCATGTTTAAGGAGCATATTCCGGGAAGCATCCTATAAAAATAAAGGCATTCCATCAAAAAATATTACAAAAAGATTGGATTTATGAAAAATATTATCCATATTTGAGGCTGAAAGTTAACTTCAGTTACAAAACACAATTACATTTATTACGATGGAAGACTACAAGAAGAGCGGCATGAACGAGAATGAAAAAGAGATTGTACATTCACAGACCATCAAAGCAGGTAAAAGAATCTACTACATCGACGTCAAGAAGAATCGCAAGGATGAAATGTATCTTTCTATAACAGAAAGCAAGAAAATCATCAACGGCGAGGGTGAAAATGCGACAGTGACATTCGAGAAGCACAAGATTTTCCTTTACCGTGAGGACTTCACCAAGTTCGCGAACAGCCTCAAGGAGGCCATAGACTTTGTCGTTGCCGAACAGGGAGAGTATGTTCCACGTTATACGGACAACGCTGAGCCTGCGCAGGAAGACAGCACAAGCATTGACATTGAGTTTTGAGCAAACCACCACACAGACATGATGCTCTCCGCGCGGAGAGCATCTTTTTTATGTATATTCCGTGTAAAAGCAC